>CAJMOL010000084.1 GCA_905215095.1 uncultured bacterium
CCTTCTCCTCCGAAGGGGATCAAGTCCTCGCCGGGGTCCCAGACGTCGGTGGGTAGCGCGTCGTGCGGGCCTTCTTCGAAGGTGCCGTAGCAGCGCTCGATGATGCCTTTGCAGGGCTCGGCTGCTGCGTCTGCGCCGAGGAGTTCGGTTGCGACGAGCTGAGCTGTGTCCATGGCTCGACCCAAAGGCGACGAGACTACTTTGTCGGGGACAACGCCGTGGGCCTTTAGCCATGCGGCTGCTGTCTGTGCCTGATGACGGCCCAGATCGGTGAGCGGTGAATCGCAGCGACCCTGGACGAGCTTTTTAACGTTGAATTCTGTCTGGCCGTGGCGGAGTATATATAGACGCTTCATGCTCTCCCCTTCTATATAACTAGCTTTATCGGCGCGGCTCTACTCGTGGGTATGGCCTACATAGTCTTCGTCGATCGTGATCTTGGCAATCGACTTGGGATATTCGGATTCGACACGTTTCGCCAGCGCGTGCTTTAAGTCTTCGGCACTCATCTGCAGATCCGAGGGGCGCACGCAGTCAAAGATCACGTTGGTGTGCGTAGGACCCGGCACACAGCGTAGGTCATGAATCGAGAGGCGGTTATCGATCTCCTGAGCCATGGCGTGAATGCGCAAGCGCATGCTCGCCACCTTTGGATCGTCGGTCACGATGGGGTCGTAGTGAAGTGTGACAATCATGCCGTCTTCGTTCCTAAACGACTGCTCGATGTTATCGAGCGTGTCGTGACTTTCCAGCGGGCTGGCCTCGGCCGCCATCTCGGCGTGCGCACTTGCAAACTTCCTGCCCGGGCCGTAGTCGTGAACCATCAAATCGTGAACGCCCAAAACGCCGGGATAGCTCATGATCTTGTCTCGAATGTGCTTGACCAGCTTAGGATCGGGTGACTGGCCCAAAAGCGGGCTCACCGTATCTTGAATAAGTTCAAGGCCGCTCCAGCCAATATAGGCGCCAACGGCAAGGCCGACCCATGCGTCAAGATTGATGTGCGTCACCTGCGAAACAATCGCACATGCCAGCACGGCGCCTGTGGCAAGGACATCGTTCTTGGAATCTTGCGCGGTCGCATGCAGCGTCTCGGACTCAATGCGATCGCCGAGCTTTTGGTTGAGGGCCGCCATCCAGAGCTTTACAACCATCGAAAGCACGAGAACTGCCACCAGGGCAAGCGAGAACTCGACAGGTTCGGGGTGAATGACGCGCTCAACCGAGGACTTCACCAGCTCAACGCCAATCAGCAGCACGAGCGCCGCCACGACCAGACCCGAGAGATACTCGTAGCGGCCATGTCCGTAAGGATGCTCGGGGTCCGCCGGCTTGCTCGCCAGCTTAAAGCCCAGCACGCTCACGATATTCGAGCTGGCATCGGACAGGTTGTTCATGGCATCCGCCACGATCGAAACCGATCCCGAAACCACACCGATTGCGCCCTTCGCAGCACAAAGCGCAACATTAGCGAGAATACACACCATGCCCGTCAACGTGCCCACGCGCGCACGGTCGCCCTGCGCACGACGAACGATCCACTCGACCATCTTCATCAGCCCCCACGGTACTGCCTATATATATCTATTGCTCAAACGGATTGTAGTGTAGCCACTTTGTCCTTCAGATACAAAAAGGCCGCGACCCACACGGGCCACGGCCTTGGAGCATGGCAAAGGAATCGTCCTTTTGTCACACAGGTTTATGCGCTTGCTTCAGCAGCGCTCGCCACTGTTTCGGGCGAATCGGCTTCGTCTTCTGCCACCTGCCCCTTCGTCGGTACCACGCCAAAGCAGTAGCTCAGCGCCGCAGACACCGCAAATGCCACACCGCCGGCAGCGCAGCACCACAGCAGGTTCGAGATGCCGCCCGTGGCAAAGCCAATGACCATGAGGACATTCGTCATGCCGATGGTATAGGCCGTAACGTGGCCCACGGCAGCAACAAGGCCTCCGACAGCGCCGCCAATGGCCATGCACGTCAGGCACCTGCCATATTTAAAGCCGCAACCGTACAGCGCCGGCTCGCTTACGCCGCCAAGAACACCCGAGATTGAATAGCCCAGCATGAGCGCCTTCTCGTCCTTATCCGCAACGCGGAGCGACGCGCCAAAGGGCATGCCCCAAACGGCGAACGTCGCCATCGTCGCGGCGATCAGGATGCACGAATCCGTTCCCATACTCATAAACTGCGCGTAGGCGAGCGATAGGACGACGTTGCTGACGCCCGCGATCTTAAGGAACTCCCAGCCCGCGGCAAGCCCCATGAGTGTGAGCAACGATACGATGCCACCGGAATTGCCAAGCATAAACATAAGCTGGCCCAACAGCATGCCCAAATAGCTGCCCGCCGGCGCCGTAATACACAGCGAAACCGGAACCATGACAAGCATGGTCGCAAACGGAACGAACGAAAACGCCACGGCCTTAGGGATAACGCGCTGAAAGAAACACTCCACTTGCCAAAGCACGGGTACCGAGATGAGAATCGGAATAACAGTCGTCGTGTAATCGTTGACCGGCGCGGGAAGCAGACCATACACGGAAGTCATCGATGCCCCCGTCGTCGATGCGGCATCGACGAGCTTAAGCAGATCGGGCGCAATCAATACGCCGCCCAGCATCATGCCCAGCTGCTCCGAGCAACCGAGCTGGCGGGCGACCGCCCAACCAAGATAAATGGGCAAAAAGTAGTAACCGGCGTTATAGAGCCAACTGTAGAACAGGCGATAGATCTCGGAATCGGCAGACCACAGGCCCAGCATGCCTTCGCCCATAATGACGGCGACGGTGCGGAACAACGCCGCGCAGACAATAAAGGGCAGTGCCGACATCATGCTTTTGGACAGATAGTCCACCACGGCCATGGCGTTTGATGAAATCGTCGTTGTAAACGAGGTGTTAGAAACTTGTGACATGGAACGCCTTTCCCAATGTGACATGCGGGCTGCCCCTTTGTCACATCGTGCGGTACTGACCGATTGCGCGGTACTTTTCGTAGCGGAGGTTTGTGAGGGTCGCCTCGTCGAGCTGCCCAAGCGTATCGAAGGCATCAAATGCCGAGGACATGACGGCACCGGCGATCTCCTCATGCGACAGGCCCCTATCGTCAACAATGCCGTCGATGATGCCGAGCGCCAACAGATCGGGGGCCGTGAGCTTAAGCGCTTCGGCGGCCTCATTTGCGCGCTCGGTATCCTTCCACAGGATCGACGCACAGGCCTCGGGGCTCACGACCGAATAGGCCGAGCTCGAGAGCATCAGGATGCGGTCGGCCACGGATAGCGCCAGCGCGCCACCAGAGCCGCCCTCGCCTGTCACCACCGAGACAATCGGCGTCTTAAGGCCGCTCATCTCCATGAGATTCTGGGCAATCGCCTCGCCCTGGCCGCGCTCCTCGGCACCGATGCCGCAAAACGCGCCCGAAGTATCGACCAGGCACAGAACCGGTCGACCAAACTTTTCGGCCTGGCGCATAAGGCGACGCGCTTTGCGGTAGCCCTCGGGATGTGCCATACCAAAGTTGCGACGCATGCGCTCTTTGGTCGTGGTGCCGCGCTCGATGGCGATGACCGTTACGGGGCGTCCGTCTTTCCAGCCGATGCCGCCCACCACGGCAGCATCGTCGCCAAAGTAACGGTCGCCGTGCAGCTCCACAAATCCATCCAAGCCCAGTGAGATCATCTCACCCGCCGTGGCGCGATCTGCCGAGCGGGTCTGCTTGACAATCTCGAGTGCGGTTTTTGGCGCCGCCGAGCGCTTAAACAGGTGTCCCAGCTTTTTGCCGCGGCGACCCGTATGCACGATCTCATGCGGTGCCCCCAGGCCGGGCGCGTGCCCTTCGTGCAGCGCCAGCAGCTCGCCTACCGTGAGCGCAATCTCGCCACGCGGAACAACGGCATCGCAAAAGCCGTGCTCCAGCAAAAACTCGGAGCGCTGAAATCCCTTGGGTAGGCGCTTGTGCATGTTCTGCTCGATCACGCGCGGGCCGGCAAATGCCGTCAGGGCATCGGGCTCGGCCAGGATAATGTCGCCCTCCATGGCAAAGCTCGCGGTTACGCCTCCGGTCGTGGGGTCGGTGAGCACCGTGATATACAGGCCGCCCGCCTCGCTGTGGCGCCTAACCGCCGCAGAAATCTTGGCCATCTGCATAAGCGAGGTCACGCCCTCTTGCATGCGCGCACCGCCCGAAACGGTAAAGCCGACAACTGGCAATCCCAGCTCGGTCGCACGCTCAAATGCGCGACAGATCTTCTCGCCCACCACTGAGCCCATCGAGCCCATCATAAAGTTGGCGTCCATAAAGAAGAGCGCCGTATCGCAACCGCAGATTTTGCCCCTGCCGCACACAACGGCATCGCGCTCGCCCGAACGCTCGCTCACGCTCTTGAGCTTGTCGGCATAGCCGGGAAACGAAAGGAAGTCCTCCGGCGCCAGACTGGCATCCCATTCCTCAAACGTGCCCTCGTCAATCGTCATGCGCATGCGGTCGCGACCGCTCACGCGAAAATGCTTGCCGCAACGGGGGCAGACCTCGAGGTTGTCGTGCAGGCGTGTCTCATCGATCACACGGCGGCACTCCGGGCACTTGATAAACACGTGGCGCGCGGGAAACTCGGCGCACGACTCGGTCATCGGCCCCTCGAGGACGTTGACCGTCTTCGCTTTTCTATTCATCAGCATAGAGATGCCCCATCAGATCGGTGTGATACATGCCCGACAAGAACTCGTCGTTTGCCAGCACGTCGAGCTGAAGCTCGCTGTTTTCGCTCACGCCCTCAATCACGAGCTCGCCCAGGGCCGAGCGCATCTTGCGAATGGCGCCGTCACGCGTGGGCGCACACACGATGAGCTTGCCAAGCATGGAGTCGTAGTACGGCGGAACTTTTGCACCGGTAAACATGGCGGAATCCCAGCGCACGCGCGGACCACCCGGCACACGCAACGCGGTGACCGTTCCGCATGACGGCAGAAAGTCCGGCGTTTCGGCATTGATGCGGCACTCCATGGCGTGGTTGCGGACCGGCATGTCCTCCTGCTCAAAGGGCAGAGGCTGGCCGGCTGCCACGCGCAGCTGCCACTTGACCAAGTCGGTATCGGTCACAAACTCCGTAACCGGATGCTCCACCTGCAAGCGCGTGTTCATTTCCATAAAGTAGAAATTGCCGTCGTCCGAATACAGGAACTCGATGGTACCGGCTCCTTCGTAGCCGACGGCACGAGCCAGGTCACGCGCCGCCTTGTGCATGCGAGCACGAATGTCGTCGTGTCCGTCGAGGCACGGCGCGGGGCTCTCCTCGATTAGCTTTTGGTTGCGCCGCTGCACCGAGCACTCGCGCTCGCCGAGCGAAAACACATGGCCCTGCTTATCGGCCATAATCTGTACCTCAACGTGATGCGCCGGCGCGACGAACTTCTCCATGTAGCACTCGCCGTCGCCAAAAACGGCCTCGCCCTCGGCGCGTGCTTCAATAAAGGCCTTTGCCGCATCTTCCACGCGCTCGACCTTACGAATACCGCGACCGCCGCCGCCCGCACGCGCCTTAATAAGCACGGGGCAGCCAATGCGCTCAGCCTCGGCCGTTGCCTCCTCGGGACTTTTGAGCAAATCGCAGCCCGGCACGATGGGCACGCCCGCCGCGGCAGCCGTTCGACGTGCGGCGTCCTTGTCGCCCATGCTGTCGATCACCTCGGCCGAAGGACCGACAAACGCCAGGCCATACTTGTCGCAGTCGCGCACGAAGCTCGCCTTCTCGGAGAAAAAGCCATAGCCGGGATGAATTGCCTTAGCTCCTGACTTTACGGCACAGGTGAGCACGGCATCGTCGTTGAGGTAGCTCTCGGCAAGACGCGGGCCGCCGATGCAATACGCCTCGTCGGCAAGTTGCACGTGCAGCGCGTCCGCATCGGCCGTGGAGTAGACGGCGACGGTCTTGATGCCCATATCGCGGCACGCGCGGATAACACGGACCGCGACTTCTCCGCGGTTGGCGATGAGCACTTTGTCGAACATGAAAACTTCCCTACTTTTCGTGCATGAGTGCAAAAGACATATCGGCGCGGCAGCAAACCTCACCGTTAACGCTCGCAGTACCTGTTGCAAAGCGGAACGGCCCGCGCGCACGCGTGATGGTGCACACCAGATCAACCGTGTCGCCCGGGCGCACCGGACGCTTAAAGCGCACCTTATCGAGGCTCGTATAGAACGGCGTCGCGCCGCGCGCCTCCTCATCGCCCATCAGCAGCACGCAGCAGTTCTGGGCGAGCATCTCGCACTGAATCACGCCGGGGACCACCGGGTTTCCCGGAAAATGCCCCTGCAAAAAGTACTCGTCGCCCGTGATCGTGATCTTGCCGTGGGCCTCGTCGCCCACCAGCTCGGCCTCGTCGAGCAAAAGCATCGGTTCGCGATGCGGCAACAGCTTCTTGAGCTCTTCTTTGTTCATGGATATCACCTATCCGATCCTCATGAGGCAGCTGCCAAACTCCACGAGGTCGCCGTCGGCCACGCAGATCTCGAGCACCTCGCCATCCGCCTCTGCCGTCACCTCGTTGAGAACCTTCATGGCCTCGATGATGCAGAGGGTCTCGCCGGCCTTGACCTTGGAGCCCACGTGCACAAACGGTTCGTCGCCCGGCGCCGGGGCAGCATAG
>CAJMOL010000085.1 GCA_905215095.1 uncultured bacterium
CGCTGCCGCGGCCTACGCGCCCGCGAAGCTGGTGCAAGGCCGCCAACCCAAAGCGCTCGCCATTCTCGATGACCATGACGGTGGCGTTGGGCACGTCGACGCCCACCTCGACGACCGTGGTCGATACGAGCACGTCGATCTCGCCGCGCTTGAAGGCATCGATGACCCGATCCTTCTCCCCCGCCGGCATGCGGCCGTGAAGACGCTCGATGGAAAGCCCCGGTAATGCCAGACGAAGGCGTTCGAGCTCGGTCGCCGTGTCATGCAACGGCACGGGCACGGTCACGCGGCCTTCGTCGTCGCGAGCGATGCCGGGTACGTCTTCGAGCTCATCGGCCGAATCGCTCGGCTCCACGAGCGGACAGATCACGTAGGCTTGCTGCCCCTTTTCGTGCGCCTCGCGAATGGCGCCATAGGCCAGGTCGCGACTCGACTCGGTGAGGACGCGCGTCGTCACGCCGGCACCCGGAACGGGACGATGGCGGATGATGCTCGTGTCCAGGTCGCCGTACACCGAAAGCGCCAGCGTGCGAGGGATCGGCGTGGCAGTCATGACCAGCAAGTCGGCACCCGGGCCTTTTGCGCGCAGGGCGTTACGCTGACCCACGCCAAAGCGGTGCTGCTCGTCGATCACCACAAGCGACAAATGCTTGAACGTGACGTTCTCCGAAAGCACCGCATGGGTACCAAAGAGCACGTCGAGCTCGCCAGACTGGAGCCGAGCATGAATCTGTTCACGCTCGGCCGCCGGCGTGGCGCCCGTAAGGAGCGCCCAGGTCATACCAGCCTGCGAGAGCAGAGGGCCGGTCTTATCGGCATATTGACGCGCCAGCACGCCCGTGGGCGCCATGACGCACGCCTGGGTGCCGCTATCGGCCGCAACCGCCAACGCGCAGGCGGCAACGGCGGTCTTACCGGTACCGACGTCACCCAGCAGCAGACGGTTCATCACACGACCGCCATCGCACATGTCATGCAGGATGTCTTGAAATGCAGCCTCCTGCTCATCGCTCAGCGAAAACGGCAGGGCCTGTTTAAGCGCAGCAAAATGTTCGCCCGCGGCATGCGCATAAGGCACTACGTCGACCATACCGCCATCGTTACGCAGACGCAGCGCGAGCTGCAGGCAGAGACACTCCTCGTAGGCAAGACGCCGGCGTGCGATGTCGCGCTCGGCCATGCTCGAGGGAAAGTGGATCGAGCGCAGCGCGCGGGCATTGCTCATGAGCTTCCGCTTTGCGCGCAGCGGCGCGGGAATGGGATCGAACGGATTGGCGACCACTTCGAGCGCACCGCTCACGATACGGCGCATCCATGCCTGACTCACGCCGTCACTTACGTAGTGGACCGGCAAAATGGTACCCGCGGCGCGCCCGTCCTCGAGCTTTTCAAAGTGGGGCGAGGCCATCTGCTTAAAACCGTAGGCAAACTCGACCTTGCCCATCACGGCCAGGCGGTCGCCCTGCTTAAGCTGTTGGGCAATCCAAGGCTGACGGAAAAAGGCGACTTGCAGCACGCCCGTCTCGTCCACGAGCGAGACCTCAGTCACCTGCATACGCGGACGGGGCTGCTTTTGGACAATACGATCGACCGTGGCGATGATGGTGCACACGGTACCGATGGGCGCCATCTCGATGGACCACGAGCGAGTAAAGTCCAGGTAGCGATGAGGAATATGGAGAAGGAGGTCCCCCACCGTCCGAATTCCCAGACGGCGAAGGGCCTCCTCACGTTTACCCGAAACATATTTGAGTCGCGCGATGTCCTCGTCGAGCGCATTGCTCTGGGCAAAACGCTCCGAGACGCGCGGCACGGAGCACAGCTCGGACATGGGCAGAGCCTACTCGATCGAGAAGATCACGGGATAGAGCGGCTGCTCGCCACGATGGGCATCAATCTCCAGATCGGGCTGAGCCTCCTCGATAGCGTCGACGATCTCCTGGAAGGCCTCGTCGGACAGCTCCTCGCCGGCCAGAATCGTCAACGCGTCGCCCTCCTCTTCCTCCTGCATACGGTTGATGCAGTCGAGCGTGACCTGCTTCACGTCGGAGCCGACCACGTCGATGGAACCGGCGATGATGCCCATAACGTCACCGGAGTGAATCGGCGAGCCGTCGGAGGCGCTGGAGTCGCGCACGGCGCGGGTGACCTCGCCATCGCGGACCTCGCTGATGGCGTCGACCATAGCGGCGACGGCGTCCTCGAGCTCGGAATCGGGCAGGACCGCGAACAGCGCGGAGAACGCCTGCGGGACGGTCTTGGTGGGAACGACGGCGACCTTCTTGTCGGTGCAGGCGGAGGCAGCGGCCTCGGCAGCCATGCGGATGTTGCCGTTATTGGGCAGGATGATGACCGAGGTCGCGTTGACCTGGTCCACTGCGCCCAGCAGGTCGGCAGTCGAGGGGTTCATGGTCTGGCCACCCGACACGATCACATCGACGCCGAGGGACTTGAGGATGTCGGCCTCACCAGAGCCAGCCGCAACGGCGACAAAGCCCAGGGCCTTCGCGGGCTCGGCGGCCTTCTCCTGGTCCTCGTGGATCTTGGCGGTACGGTCGTGGGCCTCCATCTCCATGTTGTGGATAAAGACCTCATAGATCTGACCGAGCTGCAGCATGTGCTCGAGCACCAGGTTGGGGGTGTTGGAGTGCACGTGGATCTTGTAGTCGGGATAGGCACCAACGAGCAGCTCACAGTCGCCCATGGAGCCCAGGAACTTCAGGCACTCGTCCTCGTCAAACGGGGCGTCGGCCTTAAAGAGGAACTCGTTGCAATAGCGGAACTCCGAGCCCTCCCAGTCGTCGTTGGCCTCGATTTCAACGCGATCGAGGGCGGCGTCGCGGGCAGAGCCGGCGGAATCAAACGTAGCGGAGAAATCCTCGACAACGGTGCTGCGGCCAAGAGCGGCGGCAACAAAGTTCTCCAAGAAGATGGCAAAGCCAAAGGCGCCGGAGTCGACCACGCCGTTCTCCTTGAGGACGGGCAGCAGGTCGGGCGTGCGGGCGACGGACTGGTAAGCCTCGACGACGATGGCGTCGAGAGCATCCTCGGCAGAGAACTTCTTCTTCTCGCACTCGTCTGCCTTGGTCGAGACATCGCGCAGCACCGTGAGGATCGTGCCCTCGATAGGCTTACGAACAGCCTGGAAGGCGACCTTGACGGCACGGCGGAAGGCGAAGGCGATATTGGCGGACGTAATGGGCTCATCGGCAGAGACAAGGCCCTCGGCCACGCCACGCAGAATCTGCGAGGTGATGACACCGGAGTTGCCGCGGGCGCCCATCAGGGAACCGTGGGTGATGGCGCCAGCAATGGCCTCCATGTCGGCATCGGCGGGAAGGGCGGAAAGCTCCTTGGTCACCGAGGCGAGCGTGAGCGACATGTTGGTGCCGGTGTCACCGTCGGGTACGGGGAAGACGTTGAGCTTGTTGATCTCCTCGGCCTTTTCGGAAACGGCAGCCGCAGCGATCGGAAAACAGGTGCGAATGGTCTTTGCAATCATGAGTGGTGAAATCTCCGTATTCGGATGCTAGTTCAGACGGCTCTTGAGCGCGTCGATGTGAATGCCGATCTTAAGGCTGGCGGGATCGATTTGGGCGATCTCCTGCAGGGTGAAGGCGACGGAGCTCGAAAGATTGTGGCAGACGGACTTCATGTTGACGCCGTTCTCGAGCACGACGTGAAGGTCGACCGTGAGGCCGTTCTCGTCGGCGGAAACAAGTACGCCCTTGCGGAGGCGCTGGCCGGCAAGCAGGCGCACGCTCTCGGCGCCCTGCAGCTGTTCGGCCATACCGACGACGCCGTAGCACGTCATCGCGGCATAACCGGCAATATCGGCAATAACGTCGTTCGAGACGCTCAGGCTGCCGTTAATGGTCTCAGACACAAGAATCTCCTTTTCTTGGTGCTCGCGGCACCATGTCGTGGGAGCAATCATTCCAACATTTTACAACGAGCGCGCCATGTTGAGGTGGCGGGGTTCGCGATTACATCCTCGACACGAAATGTTGATACGGTAACGTTCGCCACCGGCGATCGCGGCATGAAAAAACCCGCCGCATAAGCGACGGGTTTTACAACCTGGCTCCCCGGGTAGGACTCGAACCTACAACAGCGCGGTTAACAGCCGCGTGCTCTACCATTGAGCTACCGAGGAATAGGTGCGTGCTCTCAAGCAACGAAGTTTATTATACGGACGATTGGACGAAGGGCAAGAACTTTTTTAAGAAATTTTCCGACCTAGTCATTGGGGACGTTCTTAAACGACCAGTCATTCAAGAACGTCCCCAATGACTACATGAAAGCGCCCCCAGGCAGATGTGCTTGAGGGCGCTTCTTGCTTGACTAGCTTTCGATGTAGTCCTTGAGCTTGCTGGAACGACTCGGGTGGCGGAGCTTGGCCAGGGTCTTGGACTCGATCTGGCGGATACGCTCGCGCGTGACGCCAAACTCGCGACCGACTTCCTCGAGCGTGCGGGGATGTCCGTCAACGAGACCAAAGCGCAGCTCGATAACCTTGCGCTCGCGATCGGCAAGCGAATCGAGCACCTGGGTGAGCTGCTCCTGCAGCATGGAGAAACTGGCGGCATCGGGCGGAACGATGGCCTGGGAGTCCTCGATGAAGTCGCCGAGCTGGGAATCCTCTTCCTCGCCGATCGGGGTCTCGAGCGACACGGGCTCCTGCGAAATCTTCTGGATCTCGCGGACGCGGTCGGCACTCATGTCCATCTCGGCACCGATCTCCTCGGGGGTCGGGTCGCGACCCAGGTCCTGGAGGAGCTGGCGCTGCACGCGGACGAGCTTGTTGATGGTCTCGACCATGTGCACGGGAATACGGATGGTACGGGCCTGGTCGGCAATGGCGCGCGTAATGGCCTGACGGATCCACCACGTGGCGTACGTGGAGAACTTGAAGCCCTTCTGGTAGTCGAACTTCTCGACGGCGCGGATCAGACCGAGGTTGCCCTCCTGGATCAGATCCAGGAACAGCATGCCACGGCCGACATAGCGCTTGGCGATGGAGACGACCAGACGGAGGTTTGCGCTGATGAGCGCCTGCTTGGCCTCAAGACCAACGTTCTCGATACGTGTAAGACGACGCATCTCGGCGCGGGTGAGCTCGATCTCGCCTGCATCGGCAGCCTCGAGCTTCTCGGTAGCCTCGAGACCGGCCTCGATCTTCATGGCCAGATCGACCTCTTCAGATGCGGTCAGCAGGTCGACCTTACCGATCTCCTTGAGGTACATACGAACCGGGTCGCCGGTCAGCATCACCGTGGAGGCATCGATGCCGCGCACGCGCGAACGCGAACGAGACGTGCGCACGGTACGCTTCTTCTTGCTCTTGGAAGAGCCCATCTCGGCATCGGCCTGGCGGGCCATCTTAAGCTCGTGATCGTCAAGCGAGCCGGAATCGTGCTCGTCATCGTCGAAATCGTCGGTATCGTTATCGTCATCGTCGACGGCCATCGGGGCGTCGTCGTTTCCGCTCGCGGAGATAATCTGGATGCCGCTGTTGCGCAGCGCGGAATACACCGCGTTGAGCTGCTCATCAGAAACATCGATATCCTTCAGGGCGACCTGAATCTCGTCCTCGGTTACCGAAGTCCTGTTTGAGCCGTTGCCCATGAGCTTTGCAACGTAGGATTCCAGCCCAGTACCCGTGCTCTCAGTCTTTTTTGGCACAGATTCTCCCTTCGTAGTCCACAGGACTCAATACTTTAGCACACACGTAGACCTCTATACCCAAAATAAAGACAGGATATAGGCGAGAATACGCTGGTTGACCACAACATCTAGGCCTGATCGGCACCTGAGGTCTCCAAACCGATCAAACGGAACGGGTCGGCCACGCCACCGATCGACTTTTGGAGCTCGCGCTGGCGCTGTGAATCTTGCACCGCCTGCATCGTCAGCACGCGACGGGCCTCATCGTCGAGTGAACGGTCCTGACGCAACTTGGCCTGCGCGGCTCGCATGCGACGTTTGATGGTGTAGAGCTCGAGCGTATCGAGCATAAAGACGATATTCGTCTCGGTCGGGTGCTTGCTCGTCGCCGAGATGCGCCCGGCGCTGACAAGCGACGCCGCCTCGGGACACACCGCCCGCGCCGCATCCATGCATGCCGCAGGATCGGTTCCCGGCGGCGTTGCCAGCACGGCCCACGCAATGGACTCGTGACGCGGGTCGACCCACTCGATAGAACAAATGCGATCGGCATACGTGCGGAACAGATCGGGGTAGCTCGTGAGCATCGTCAGCAGCTCGCGCTCCCCCGCCAGGGATTTCCGCTCCAGATCGGTCAAAACGATCGGCATCGACGGAGCTGCCGCCGCGCTTGAACTATCGGCAACGGACGCAGCGCTTTCCACCCCCGCTGGCACATCGATTGGCGGCAGATCCTCGTCGGCCTCCACCGGCGCGGCCCCATAGGCATCAAGCGGAACGTAGTCGTACGGGTCCTCCTCGACCGGTGCGGACACCGGCGGCGTTGCACCCGCGGCCCAGGCACCGCGAGACGTCCCCTGCGAACCAGACGCCCGACCGCCCGCGCTGCCCGCGCGCTCAGCTTGCACGCGTTGACGCTCGTAGTTCTGCTCACGCCGGCGCTCGGCATCCTCACGCTTGGCGACATCGCGAA
>CAJMOL010000086.1 GCA_905215095.1 uncultured bacterium
CAGCGTCGAGCGGTCCGGCGTTCGTCAGAACGCCGGAACAAAGTTAGCCGTGGTATTCGCCGTTGTACTGGATGAGCGTCAGGTCCTCAACGCCGTCGAGCGCGCGGATGGCGTCGGCATAGGGCATGTCCACGCCGTCCGAGAACACCTCGACGGCCATCTCAACCATGTCACCGCGCATGGTCTTGGACTTAACGGTGAACTTGGTGCGGCCAAACGCGCGCACAATGTCGTCGCCCGTGGTCTGGCCCGTGTAGTGAATGACCATCATGTACACGCGCGCCTTGTCCTGATGGCTCGCAAAGCCGGCGATCATCGCCACGATCACCACAGCCGTCAGCCCCACGAGTGCATACATACCGGCGCCCGCCGTAATGCCCGTGGTAATGGCCCAAAAAAGATACAGCAGGTCGAGCGGGTCCTTGACCGCCGTACGGTAGCGAACGATGGACAGAGCACCGACCATACCGAGCGAGATGACCACGTTCGTCGAGATCGCGAGCGTGACCATGCAGGTGAGCACGCACATGCCCACGAGCGTCACGGCAAAGCTGCGCGAATACACCACGCCGGTAAAGAAGCGCTTGTACACGTAATAGATCAGGATGCCCATGGCGAGCGCCACGAGCAGCGACAGGCCGATCTTGGCAGGGTCGACCTGGCCAAACGCCTCCAAGACGGAGTTCTTAAAAAAGTCCCTGGTGCTCATGGTCTAAATATCCCCTCGGTTCTCAAAATCCGATTCCCAGTAATTAAAACCGCGCAGGTAGGCGGTCTTTTCGTAACACAGGCAGTACTTGGAAACCGCCGTGAGCTCGGCCGCACCCGGCGGCACCAAATCGCGCACCAGCTGCGGGCAAAACTCGGTAAACTTGACCTCCATCACTAGTTTGCCGGGCTCCAAGACCGGCAGCGCGGGCAAGGTCGCATCAAAGATATCGAAGCTTCCCACCGCGGCGCGCACGTTCATGTCAAACGTAACGCGCACGGTGCCCTCGTCCATCACCCACGGCTCGCGCTCGTAGTCCACGATGGTGCGCGGGCGCATCATGTTGCAGATGCACTCGATATAGAACTCACGGCAGAGCTGATGCGGGCTGCGCAGCAAAAAGTCATAGTCGCCGGCGAGGACCTGCTCAAACTCGTCGCGGGTGAGCGGCGCATCCTCCTTGTAGATCCAGCTGCCGTACTTCTTTTTACGCTCGAGCTTAATCACCTTGTCGCTGCCGTTATAGATGCGCACGCGATACTTTTTGCGCATCAGGATACCGGCGTCTTTTTCCTCGTAGGCCGAGTTGCAGTAGTCGTCAAAATACAGGCTGCGGATGGTGTAACCGCCCGCCCGTGCATGCTTGTCCAGCTTAAAGACCGGCGACATGCGACAGGCAAGCGCGGCGTGCTCGCCCTCGTTAATGAGATATTTGAGTTCGTGGCGGTAGCGCTCCTGCGTAGCACGCGCAGGCGGGGCCGCCAGGCGCTCAAGCAGCGCGCTAGCCCTCCTCATACGTGTCCTCCACGACCTTACCGCCGTCTTGCACGTAGAAGCACTTCATGCCGTACTGCTTGCCGTCATCGGTCACGTAGTAGTCAAACGCATCTTGCGTATAGCCGTCGGAGTTGGTGGCGCGCACACGCACAAAGTACTGGCCGGTGTCGGGCGCGTCGCACGTCACCTCGGGCAGCAGCACATCCTCGGCCTTAAAGACCACGTCGCTAATGGCGTAATCGCGCGCCAGCTCGACGGTATAGCGAATGTCGCGCGCATCAAAGTCGTACGCGGCGTCCCAGTTAACGCGCAGCTTACCGTTATCGATCTGCGGCACACCAATGTAGAACGGCATGGGCTTCTTATAGCTCTCGCGATAGCTCTTGTAGTTCTCCTCAATCTCGGAGGGGATGGCCGCGGCGATCTGCTCGTATTCGTCCTTGGTCACGGGCAGATTCTCCAGGTCGGGTGCAGCAAAGACGAGCGGCTCCGTGACCTCGCGATAATGCTCGACCATCTTGCTCAGACGCTCTTCGGTCAAATACGAGCGCAAGTCCTTGACGGCGCTATCGAGTTCGCTGCGGAACGACTTGCTGCGCAACGCGCGGTTAAACAGCACGTTGCCCCAGTAGTTGCTCACGCCGCGTTCCCAGCTCGCATAATCCGAGAATCCCGTCAGGCTCAACTCGAGCTTGCGCAGCATGCCGTCGTTATCCCAATCCAGGATGTACCAAACCTTGGAGTTAAGCGGACTGTACAGATAGCAGTTACGGTTCTGCGTATCGCAATTACCCGTCAAGATCTGAAACGCCATCCAATAGACCAGGTTCTCGGTATCGAAGTAGGTGTCGAGCACATCGTCGATCTTTTGAGCATCGTCGTTGAGCGCATCGAGCATCTCGATCAACTTGGTATGGTCCGAGTCGCCCTTAATCTCGAGCATGCCCTCAAACGCCGTCTGGTTATAGTCGGGGTCATCGGTGAGCTTAATGGTGTCCTCAAAGCGATGGAAATCGAAGCTGTTCACCTTATACAGATGCCCGCTCTTATCCAGACCGTGGGCCTTGAGCGCCGTCTTGTTGAGCTGCTCGACCTGCGTAAACAGACCGTAGTCCTCAAAGGTGTCGTTAGATTTTTCGGTCTGGTCGCACACCCATAAGTGCACAAACTGCGTGCGCAGGCCCATCATCTGGGGAATGCCACGAATCAGATCGTAAGCCATCTTGTTACGAAAGCGCATGCCCTCGCCCATATGCTTGTTAAGCGCAATCGCGCGCTGCTGACGCCACGTGCCCTTGCCCTTTTTGAGCTCCACCTTGTAGTTCTTTTGCGTATAGGTACTCGACGTCTGACCGCGCACTTGCACGGTAGCGTTGGGAGCCTCTTCACCATAACCGACCTCACCGGCAACGGGGCCCTTATCATCGCCAGGCTGCAGCAGGCCCATAACCTGATAGCGCGTCACGCCCATGTCGGCATAGTCGTAGACCGAGTAGGTATTGATCTCGGCCCAGCTATGATCGGTATTCTCGGAGCTGTTGCCGCGAGAGACCGTCAGGTACATACATACGATGCCCGAGTCGTCGTAAACCTCGTACAGCTCGTCCTTGTCGCGAAGATGCTTGGTCTCGCTAGACGCATCGGCCTTTTTAATCTTGCCCTGCTTCTTGGTCTTTTTTGTCGAGGATTCGTCCTGCGAAGAGCAGCCCGAAAGCAGCAATGTGCCGGCAGCCGCTTCAATCAAGCGGCGACGCGATATCATCCTATCGGTCATCAGGACCTCCCCAACGATTGCGAAACACGCGAACCACTGTGCGCTCAAACGCACCATGCGGCTCGCCCTCTAGACGCAGCTCCTCATAGCGCTGCTCGGCACGGTCGAGCAAGCGACCCAGCTGTGTAAAACGACCCGTTTTGTCGGTCGCCACAATGGGCTGCTGACTCAGGATACGATACGGCAAGTTGGCGGTATAAGTATCGAGCCGCATGAGCGCCACAACAAAAAACACCGCCGCGCCGAGCAAAAAGCCATAGCCATAAAACTGCTGCGGAAAGAACAGCGAGACGATGGTCGCCAGCCCCGCCACGCCCGCGAACAGCCCGGAGGCAAGCACGGCGCCCTTGTAGTCGGTAAAGTACAGCAAGATCAGCAGAATCGTGTTGCCCACGGCATACAGGCCATAGCCCACGCACAGCGTGCGGAAATACCCGTGCATCAGATTGTTGAAGCCCAGTGGCAGGGCCGAGAGCACCGTGGTCTCGAGCGAGATGACTGCTGCCGTCACAAACAGCTGCTTGAGCGCGCAAAACCGCAGCTCCCGGTTGAGCGTGGCGAGCATTTCCTCCTCGGCCGCCACGATGTCGCCCACCACGCCGCCGTCGTTAAACAGGCTGTAGTAGTCGCGGTAGCGTGGATAGAAGTTGACCTCGACCGACACCACAAAGTTGACGGTCGTGACCAGGATCGTCAAAAACGCGATGAGCGCCGGCACATCATGGTAGGGTGCGCCATAAAACAAGCCCTTGACCTGCACGCCAATGGGCCCTGCCCAAATAATCACCAGGTGCGCAAAGAGTCCCAAATTGGTAAACAGGCCTGTCAGCGCGAGCGGCATAAACTGGTCGAGCCAGCGCAAAAAGAGCCAGGGGTTGCGATCGCTCTGAGGAAAATACCGGTATAACAGCACCACGTCCCAGGCGAGCATCACACCGTAGCCCAGGGCGATCGAGGCCAGCAGGCCCTCGACGGGCGGCAACCCCAGCGCGAGCGCGGCCAAGGCGCACAGGCACGCCACGCCAATGGCCGCGGCAAAGCTGCACAGAATACCCCGGTAGTCCTTAATGGCCGTGAGATAGCTCATGCCGTTCCAGTTGACGATCATAATATTGAACAGCCAAAGGCACAGCAGCCCCTGCAGCAGCGTGGCGCCCGAGAACAGTAAAAAGACGCCGTAGAACACCGTGCCCGCAACGAGCATGATGGCGTTTGAGCCCCAAAACGAAGGCAAGACCTCTTCTTCGCGCTCGGCAAACAGCATGTCAGCCAAAAAGCGCGTAACCGGCATGGAGAAAAAGCTTGTGAGCGTAAGCGAGGCTAGCAGCGTATAGGTCACCATGCACACCAGCAAGTCCTGGTTGGCGCGACCGACGCCCCACAGGCTGCACAGCACCAAAATGCCCACCTGCAGCAGCACGCCCAGCAGCATGGGGCCCGTGCACACAATGCCGGCGTAGCCGTAGGCGCGCATCGTGGCAAACAAACCCTTGCGTCTAAACAGGCGCTTGAGCTCAAAACCGATTCCGGCCACCGGCTACTCCCCCTCTCTGGGCAGGTCAAACGCACGCGCCGTCTCGTCGTACAGCGCGCGATATTTGGCGAGCATCTGCTCGTGTAGGTAGTAGGTCGCCACGCGACGCTGGCCGCGCTCCCCCATTTCCAGGCGGCGGGCACGGCTCGCGCACATGCGCTCCATGGCATCGGCCAGACCCTTGCGATACATGGGCGGGCTCACGAATCCAGCCACGCCATAGTCGTCGCCGGGGGCGCCCTCAAGCAGCTCGCGGCAGCAGCCGACCTCGGTCGTCACGCAGGGGCGACGCGCGCCCAGCGATTCCAACACGCTCAACGGCTGGCCCTCCGAGATGCTCGTCAAAATCGTAAAGTCGAGCTTTTCCATGTACTCGACCACGTTGACGCGGCCGGTAAAGATCAAGTCACGCACGCCCAATGTCTCCACCAGCGCATGGCACTCGGCGCCATATTCCTCGTCGTCCACGCCACCCATAATATGCAGGCGCACATGCGGCAGGCGCTCATGCAACTCAAAGAAGGCATAGATCATGGTCTTAACGTCCTTGATGGGCGCCAGGCGCACCACCGCGCCAATGTCCACCCAGCCGTCATCGGGCTTTAGGGGAATGTCCTTAAAGCGGTCGAACTGGATGCCGTTAGGGATAACCAGGCATTTGTCCGCATCGCAACCCATGTCAATCTGCGTTTTGCGTGCGTTGTGGAACAGACTCGTCACACGGAAAGCACGACGGTAGATCTCCTCCGAAAGCAGGTAGAAAAAGCGAATCCAGCGGTCCTTAAACGAGGGTACCACCCAGTCGGCGCGAATGATCTCCTCCTCGCGCTCGCGCGTGTAGATGCCGTGCTCGGTCAGCAGTACCGGCGCATGGTGAACGCTCGAGCCCAGACTCGCGAGCAATCCGCCATAGCCAGTCGAGATGGCGTGGTATACGTCGGCCACCGGCACCTCGCTGCCCAGCAGATAGAGCACGGGCAGCAGCATCGAACGCATGGTGTGGAAGGCGTCGGCGAAAGGCGTATACGGGTACTCGGCCAGACACACGTCGCGGAAGATGTCCATAAACGTGCGGCTCTGCAAAAATGAGAGCGGATGCACGTGGCGGCGCTGGAAAATGTCGAACAGCACGTCCCAGTCCGGATTGGAGAGCGAGACCAGACGGCGCAGGGCCTCGCGCTCGCGGTCGTCGAAGTCGACTTCCTCCTGCTCGCCCGAAAGACGCAGGGCATCGTCCAGGAACACCTCGTGCACCTCGACGACGTTGCCGGGCAGATCGTAGACAAACTTGCCGCGGTCTTCGGCGTGGGCGCCAATCACCCACAGCACAAACTCGTGCTCGGGCATGGCCTGTATATAGCCGTGCATCCAGGTGGACACGCCGCCGTGGACATAGGGGTAGGAGCCCTCCAGCACCAGACAAATGCGCATGGTCTCACGCCCCTTTCTTTTCAATGTGGATGGTGTCGGCGTTGGCTTTGAGCAGGTAGAGGTTCCCCGTCAGGTGGGTGAGCTCGCCGCCCGTCACCCGGCCGGGGGTGCCTTCATTCGCCCGGAAGAACAGCCACCCCTCGTCCACAAAATTGCCGAGGGTAAGCGTCCACTCCGTGGGGGTGCTCTCGGTGGTGACGGTGAGCTGGCTGTACCGCTGGATCGCACCGGCACACTCGGTGCCGGTCTGCTTGCGCAGGTCGGGGGCAGCGGCGGAGAGCCATTTGAGGTAATCCTCAAAGCCGCCCTTGTACACCTCCCAGCCCTCTTCCGCGCCGCGGTCCACGTCCAGCAGGTCGTCCGGGTGCATGAAGTGAGTGCTGACGTAGTGCATGTTCAGCTCGCTCATG
>CAJMOL010000087.1 GCA_905215095.1 uncultured bacterium
GCGCCGGCTGCACGGGTCGGATCCATATATGCAGCTTCACGCTGCATCTCTTTGATCATCTGCTCGTCTTCTTGCGAGGCGGCGATGGAGTTGACGCCAAAGCTCACGATCTCGACGCCGCGCAGGTCGCGCCAGTCGGCCGAGAGGACCTCGTTGAGCGCGCGGGCGAGCTCGGTGGTGTGGCCGGGGATGGCGCTGTAGCGGATGCCCATCTCCGAGATCTTGGCAAAGGCGGGCTGCAGGGCGGTGAGCAGCTCGGACTTAAGCTGGCTGTCGATCTTGTCGCGCGTGTAGCTATCGGTCACGTTGCCGCACACGTTGGTGTAGAACAGCAGCGGGTTGGTGATGCGGTACGAATACTCGCCGTTGCAGCGAACGGAGATGTCGACATCCAGGCCAATGTTGTTATCGACCACGCGGAAGGGCACGGGCGAGGCGGTGCCGTACTTGTTGCCGATGATCTCCTTGGTGTTGATAAAGTAGACGCGCTGGTCTTTGCCCGCGTCGCCGCCAAAGGTAAAGCGGCTGCCGATATTGGCGAACGTCTCCTTGATGGAGTCGCCCAGGTTGCCGCTAAAGACGCTCGGCTCGCTGCCGGTGTCAAAGACGAACTCACCGGGCTCCAGCGCGACTTCGATGATCTTGCCGTTTTGCACCACGAGCATGCCCTGGCCGTCGTTGACGGCGATGACGGAGCCGTTGGAGATGACGTTGTCCTCGCCGCGCGTGTTGGAGCTGCGGCCGCCGGTGCGCTTGCTGCCCTTGCAGGCTAAGACGTCGGCGGGCATCGATTCGCAATAGATAAATTCTTTCCACTGGTCGGCCATGACGCCGCCGGCAGCTCCCAATCCAGCTCTCAAGAGTCCCATGGTGATCTTCCTTTCTCGTCAAAGGCCGGGTGGTATTGGTCAGAATGGCTAATCGTCCTTGTTGTCCTTCATGACAACGGTGGTCTCGGTGTGGCTGAAGGTGTCGTGCTTCTCGGTCAGGTCGAGGTCTCCGCAGTAGTAATCGGCGTGGGTGGCCTCGTTGGCTGTCTTGAGCTGGCCCACCAGCAGCATGTCTGCGATGATTACGATGATCAGCGGCGCGACGATGTTGATGAGGATGCCCTCGATATCAAAGGTGAGGTAATTCGGATCGAAGGCGTTCTCGCCCATAAAGAGAATCTGGGAGAGGACAAACCCGATCACAAAGAACAGCACCGAGGCGATAGCGAGCTTGGGCTTGGAGCAGGGAAGCTCGCCGACCATGCGGCCGGTCTGGCCGTTCATGGCAAACAGATAACTCTTGCCGTTCCACGAGGTGGAAAGCATCCACACGGGAAACAGGGCGTAGTCGCTGTCTTCCCAGGTGTAGTCGAGCTGCTTGCTTTCGACTGTGGCGTCGTCATACTCGTCGACGACGGTCTCGCGCAGGGCCGAGATCGTGCTTTCTTCCATACGGCGCTCGGCGCGCGCCTTGCAGGTCTCGCAGTCCTCGTCGTAACGGTTGGCGATGTAGCCGGGCATATATGCGACCGAGAACGGACGCAGTGCGTCGTAGTCAAACGGCTCGATGGCGTCCATGTGGCCGTCGGGCATCTTGGATGATCCGTCGACGGGTACGCGCTTAAACGAGATATTGCCCTTGCGATAGGCATCGTAGTGGTCGGTGGTCGTGACGGTGCGGTCGGATTCCTCGGTCACGGTCTCGTTGGTCGCGTCAAAGTACACTTCGCCATCCACGCGGGCGCCGTAGAGCCAAAACGGCACGTAGACACCTTGGACCTCGTCGATGTGGTTGCCGGTGACAAAGCTCTTGGGCAGCAAGATCTTGCCCTTGTAGTGCTCCTTGAGTGCGGCCGTGACGTCGTCGCGCCCGAGCTTAAACGGAATCACCAGGTCGGGCGAGAAGTCGCCCGAAAGCTGACCGGGCGCTACGGCGGAGTTGCCGCAGTACGGGCAGGTGGTGACGGCGACGGTGCCGTCGGACACGAGCTCGGCGCCGCACGACGAGCAGATGTAGCCGGCGTTTTGATCCAGCTCCTGCACGGCATCGTCGACAGCAGGCTTGGGGACCGCGGCTGCGGCATCGGCTTTGGCATCGGCCTTGTCCTGGCGCTCGCGATAGAGGGCCTCGACTTCTTCGACTTCAAAACGCGAATCGCAGTAGTCGCAGACGAGCTTTTGCTCGGCACTGGCAAAGTGAAGGGGGCCGCCACATGCGGGGCACTGATAGTTGACACTCTCGAAGGCCATGATCGGTCCTTTCCGTGCCGGAGACTATGCGCCGATGGCGCCGCCGCAGTATTCGCAGCGCCCGCTGGCATCGGGAATGGTGGTGGCTCCGCAGAAGGGGCAGGTCACCGCGGTCTTGGGGGCCTTGGCGGCCACGACGCTGTCGCGCGTCTCCTGGCGCAGCTGCACCAGCGCATCGCGGACCTCGGTTGCCTGGCGCTTGGCCTCGCGGTATTCGATGGAACCGCGCTGGTCGATGGTGGAGTCGTTCACGCGCAGATTGATCTCGGTAAAGTACGGCGTGTTGACGTGGATGGTCAGGTTAAAGTCGTAATCCAGGTCGTAGCGCGGCGGGTTATAGCTCTCGCGTTCGCCGTCTTTGGTCTCGCGATAGATCTCGGTGCGATGCTCGTCAATATCCATATCGCAGCCGAGTACCTGCGAGAACTCGATGATGTCGGGGTTGGCGTCGCGCCAGCGGCTCTGCGAGGTAACGATCAGCAGGCCCGTGTCTTCGTCGAGCATGATGTTGGTGCGCCCGGCAGAGAGCGTGCGCGTGGGGTTGAACGAGGCCAGGCGCTCGGCATTGGCCTCGCGGTAGGCGAGTTGCTCGCGGATATCGTCCGCGGTGCTGGAGCGATAGCCGTGGAAGTAGGGGGAGAGCTTGCCGGCGCACTCTTTGCACAGGTAGCCTTCGTTGATCTTGGTCTTTCCCAAAAGTCCCAGCTCGGTACCGCAAATCGCGCACTCTTTCTTCTCGAACATCTTGTCAAAGAAGCCCATGGCTGCCTCCCATCAACAGGTAGCGTGTGTCACTTTTGATGATGGGCGAGCGTGCGATCTTTCACGATACCCAGACGGCTCAAGGAGTCTCCACAACTGGGACACATGGCCCATTTTTGACTAGTCGCTGGGGACGTTCTTAAACGGCTAGTCACTGGGGCCACTCTTCCGCCACTCATTGGGGACGCACTTAAATGAGTGGCAGTTGGGGACACTCCTTGCCGAACGTGGGCACCGCATGTTATTGGATGTTTGATCAACGCTTTCTTAAAAATGTTCAATAGAGGTAAATTCTGATTGAGATTATGCTGGAATATATCAAATTACAATTTGAATTTTGCAGTTATCCCAGTTAAAATGGGCAAAAGGAGGCAAGCATGCTCAAGCGTAAAATTATCGAGAAAATTGAAAACTGGAAACAGACTAAAACCGGGCAGGGACTGCTTATTACCGGTGCTCGACAGGTTGGCAAAACAAGCGCTGTCGAGCAGTTTGCCCGTGACAACTACAGAAGCTTCCTGAAAATTGACTTCGTGGAGAGACCTGACGCGGTCGAGCTCATAGGGGAGGCAAAGAGCCTCGATGACCTCATTGTGAGAATCACCGCACTGTCTTCATCGCCTATTGCTTCGGATGCGAAGACGCTTCTGTTTTTTGATGAGGTGCAGCGTTGCGGAGACGCCATCACCTGGATGCGTTACCTTGCACAAGACAATCGCTTCGATGTTATCTACTCCGGTTCCATGCTCGGGGTCGAGGCGTATCATTATCGGTCGTTGCCAGTGGGTACTATCGATATCCTTGAGATGTTTCCCATGGATTTCGAAGAATTCTCCTGGGCCCTGGGAGTCGATAAATCATTGTGGGATATCGTTCGAGCCTGTTACCGCAAACGGGAACAGGTGCCCCCATTTATTCACAAACGGCTGGTCGAGACGTATTACCGGTATGTTCTTGTGGGCGGCATGCCTGAGGCTGTTCAGCTGTTCGTCTCGACTCATGATACGCAGGCGATGCGCGCTCGCCAGCAGGGCATCCTCGAGGCATATCGTGCGGATATCGTACGGTACGCCGAAACCCCTGCGCATGCTCAGCGGATCAGGACGATCTACGATGCCATGCCCGCGCAGCTTAATAAAGAGAACAAGCGCTTTCTCGTTACCGGGATAGACAAGCGGAAGCGTTTTTTGGATCTGCAACCCGATTTTGACTGGCTTGTTAATGCGGGCGTTGCGATTCCGGTTAAGAGGGCGAGCGAGCCGATGTTTCCCTTGGGTCTTTCGCGGGAAGACAGCTTTTTCAAGTTTTATCTGAGCGATGTTGGTCTACTGTTTTCTACTTTTTCTCCCGCCGATGTTGAGGCCATTGTTGCGCAGCGGGATTCGGTCAACTTCGGGCAGGCTTTTGAGAATGCAGTAGCCCAGGAGCTGCGCGCATGCGGCTATTCTTCGTTGTTCTACTTTAACGCGGCGAAGGTTGGAGAAGTCGATTTTTTAATCGAGGATAAGCGGAGTCCCATCGTGTTGCCTGTCGAGGTCAAATCGGGTAGATACAGCACGAAGCACGCTGCCCTTGACCGCCTGATGAGCGTTGAAAACTATGGATTGACTCAGGCGGTCGTGCTTCACCGGGATAACGTGGTGGATGAAAAGACGATATTGTATCTGCCCTTATATATGGCGGCCCTGTTAAAAGAAATGCCACAGATGAAGGGTTGAGAGTTTAAGACACGCGATGCGGCTGTGGAAAATTCGGCATTGTGAGATGGAATACTGACCTCGCGAGAATCCATTCTCCTCCAAGGGTAGGCTTGCTAAGACAGCCAAGGCCACCGCAAAACCGCCAGGTACTTTTGCGGTGGCCTTTCTGGTTGGCGCCGCTTGCCGGCCACCGCAAATGTGCTTGGTGCGATCGTGGTGGTTACGCCACGGTCACGGCAACCTGAGCGTAGCGGCTGCAGGGGCGCTCGGCGCGTGTCTGCACGGTAAGGGTGAGCACAAAGCGGTCGCCGGGCTGCGCGTCGGCGGGCACGATAAAAGCGGTGCTCACCGTGCATTCTTGCCATAGCGAAAGATCCTGCGTGCCTGCATAGCTCGACGGGTCCTCGGCGACATCCCAATGTGCATCAAAGCCTCTGCCGTCGGGGTCGACGATGGCCGCTGCAAGGACGACACGCTCACCGGCTGCGGCGCTGCGGTCGGCCGTGACCTCGGCAACATGTGCCGGATGCGAACACGCTGCCGGATCATGGGCGCACCATTGCGCGCGGGCGGCAAAGTCTTCCTGATAGGCGCGCAGGTAGGGATTGGGGTTGCCGTCTATGGGTGTGCCGATGGCGGCAAAACCGGCGGGTGCGTCCGAGTCGGGGTGACCGTCGAGGAACATGCGGCCGAGCAGCGTGTCGAAGCTGCGGTCATCGATACCGCGCAGGCCAAACGGCAGTAGTGGAATGTAGGTCATGCTGTCGCCTTCGGCCATAAAGTCGCCGCGCTCAAACTGCATCGCGGGCATGCCTTCTAGACCCCAATCCAGACGGGCATGCTTGCCAAACTGAAAGCGCTCGGGCTCGTTTTCGTAGACCTTGCCATCGCCATAGAGCATATAGCGCGCCATGAGGGAGCCGTTGCCCTGCGTGAGATTCTGCTCGGGCCAAGGAGCCTGAAACAGCGGCAGCGAATCGGGCTGCGCCATCTTGGCGTCGACATAGCCGCCATACATATAGGGCACACGCCAAAAGACGAGCTCGGGAAAGAGCTCGCGTCCATGGTCGAGCCATGAGTTGTCCTGCCCTATGCCATCGGCAACGCCCATCACGCGCACCTTCCGATAGACCCGCTGCTGCACGGCGGGCCATTCGGGCGTGGCGCGATAACGCTCGGCAATGCTCATGAGGGCGCGAACAATGGTGTTCATGCCACCCCAGCTGAGCAGCCATAATGTACGCGGATCATCATCCAAAATCGCCTGCGCAATTACGCGAGACCCCTCAGTTTCCTCAGTCACATCACCCTCAAAGGCAACATTTCCCACAAAGGTGCGCTCGATCATCTGGGCAGGCGTGGGATACGGCGGCTCACCGGCAGCGTCCGCATTCGCCTGCAGCTGCGGCCAAGCCTGGACATATTCATTACTCCAGAGACTCTCAATCCAATGCTCGGGAAACGGTCGATACTCACGAAGCTCCCCGGCCAGCGGATCGGGCTCATGAGGCACAACAGCCCACTCGTAAGAGCGACGCCCCTTAGTCCGCCAATGCGAATTCACCTCGCCGAGCGTATGGACGCCATCGCCAAGAAAGTGATACTGCGAAGCC
Organism: uncultured bacterium; assembly: GCA_905215095.1. Classification (GTDB taxonomy): domain Bacteria; phylum Actinomycetota; class Coriobacteriia; order Coriobacteriales; family Coriobacteriaceae; genus Collinsella. The sequence goes on from CAJMOL010000087.1 coordinate 6,316, forward strand.
GTATACACCACAGCCTGAACATCAAGCACATTAAGATACAGAGCCAAATGAACGAGTGAGTTCATATCGTCGACTTCCATATCAGTAGTAACAATCACCCGAGTTAACTCTTGGGACATAGGAACAGCTCCAATCAAAATCAATTCAGCCAGTTACGCGCAAGGCAAGACGGGACCCACGCCCCCATCGCCGCCGACCCGGCGTGCTGCCGGAAGCGCTCGTCCAGCGTTTCGAACAACGTTAACTTAGGGGCCCTGACCTTTAGTTTTGTAAACATTCCGCAGCGCGGGTCCCACTTATCCGATGCTCCGAAGGAG
>CAJMOL010000088.1 GCA_905215095.1 uncultured bacterium
CGCGACCCGCACCGAGCGCCCGCGCATCCGTCTTCCCTGGTCGCGTGAGGGTGATTCGCGATGAGTCTGCAGACGCGGATTAAAGCCGCTGGCGCGGCCGCTGCGGCTGCCCCCGTTGATGCGGGACGCCGCCGTGCCGTTAAACGCCGCACCAAGCGTGCGGTAATGGACCGCATGGGCTACGACGAGGTGGCGCGCATCAGCGCCTACGTCGACCCTGCCCTTGCCCGCTCTGAGCTACGTCCGGCGGTGGAAGCGGCGCTCAACGTGGAAGAGCCGACCGACTTGGCGACGCCTGAGCGTGAGACCATCATCGACGAGATTCTAGATGACGTGGTGGGCCTGGGACCTCTGCAGCCGCTCATCGAGGACGACACCGTTACCGAAATCATGATCAACGGCTGTCGCTCTGCCTTTTTTGAGCGCAGTGGCGTTTTGTATCCCATCGAGCACGCGTTTGAGGACGACGAGCAGATCCGTGTGCTCATCGACCGTATCATCTCGCCGCTCGGTCGTCGTATCGACGAGCGTAGCCCCATCGTCAACGCCCGCCTCAAGACGGGTTATCGCGTCAACGCGGTGATTCCACCCGTGGCGATCGACGGGCCAATTCTCACCATCCGTAAGTTCTCGGACCGTATCTGTTCGTTGGACGAGCTTGTGGGGTTGGGGTCACTGCCGCTTTGGTATGCGCAGCTGCTGTCGTGCGCGGTGTCGTTGCGGCAGGACTTGGCGGTTGCGGGAGGCACGGGGTCGGGCAAGACCACGCTGCTCAACGCGCTGTCGTGCGAGATTTCCACCGGCGAGCGCATCGTGACGATCGAGGATTCCGCCGAGCTCAAGTTTGCACATCACCCACACGTTGTCCGTCTGGAGGCGCGTGAGGCGTCAATCGAGGGCGAGGGTGCGGTGACGATTCGCGACCTGGTGACCAATGCTCTGCGTATGCGCCCCGATCGCATCGTCGTGGGCGAGGTGCGCGGTGCCGAGTGCTGCGACATGCTGCAGGCCATGAACACGGGCCACGACGGCTCGCTCACCACGCTCCATGCGGGTACCGAGCAGGAGACCGTGGTTCGCCTGACGCTGCTTGCGCGCTACGGCATCGATTTGCCGAGTGAGCTTATCGAAGAGCAGATCGCCATGGCGCTCGACGGCATCGTGATGTCCGAGCGTCATGCAGATGGCAGGCGCTTTGTGGCCTCATATTCGGGGGTTCGCCGCGGCGCGTCGGGCGGTGTTGAGCTCGAGCGCTACGTGACGTTCGATGCCGCCGAACGCACCTGGACGCTCGACCGCGAGCCGCCGTTTATTGCGGAGGGCTTGCGGTTGGGAACGCTCACGCAAGAGGAGGTGGACGAATGGAGATCGCTGTGCCCCTCGTCGTAGGGGGTTTGGCGGGGCTTTCTGTCGCGACGGCGTGTGGGGCAGAGCCTCGTGTGCCGCGGATGCCGCCGGCGGAGCTGGCGCGCCAGACGCTCGAATCGATGGCGGAGAAACTGCCCCGTGAGTTGGCGGAAAACGACCTGCTGACAAAGATTGCCCGCTCGTGGGCATCGCTGATCCCCGCAGATCGCCTTGGGCTTGCTATTGAGGATAACGCGGCTCGTCTGGCATTTCTGCTGCTGTCGAGCGGTATCTGCAGCGTTTTGCTGGCCGTTGCATCGTTGTCGCCCATCGGCTTTGTCTTGGGGCTGGTGGCGCCGTTTGGCGTGGGTGCCGCGCGTGGCACCTTCGATCGCCGACGCGAACAGCATGATGTAGAAGAGGCCATGCCCGAGGCATTCACGGCGTTATCCATGTCGCTTGCCTCGGGGCATTCGCTGGCACAGGGCATGCGCTTTGTGGGTGCCCATGCGCAAGAGCCGGTGCATACCGAGTTTTTGCGGGTGGCGGCGGCAATCGATTGCGGTATCTCGGCGACCGACGCACTCGATGACCTACTCGTTCGCATCGATGCCCCCGGCCTTTCGCTTGTCACCTTGGCGCTCAAAGTATCGCAGCGTACCGGGGCTCCGCTTGCCGGCTTGCTGTCCGAGGCGTCGAGCATGGTGGGTGAGCGCATTGAGCTCAAACGCCGTCTGGACGTTAAGACGTCACAGGCGCGTATGTCGGCACACATGGTCGCGGCGATGCCGGCGGGCATGTGCGCGGTACTGGCTTTGCTTTCGGCAGACTTTCGCCGCGGTCTTGCGACGCCGGCTGGTGCGGGCGCCGTGGTACTGGGGCTTGCCCTCAACGTCGTTGCCCTGGTAGTTATCCGGCGCATTATGCGGGTGGAGTTATGAGCGCCCTGGTTGGGCTCGCGGCTTGTCTGTGTGCCCTGAGCGTATTTGCCGCGACAGGTTTGGAGCGTGCGGATGCCCGCAAGATTGCAGAGACGTGCAAGCGTGAGGCGGTACTGGTCATTGCCGCGGGCCGCTTGGTGATTGATGCCCTGACTGCGCGAATGAAGGGCGCAATTGGGGTGGGCGGCCCGGCGCGGGTGTCGCTCGGTGAGGTGTCCGAGATGATCGACGTGGTGCGCCTGGGGCTTTCTGCCGGCCTTTCGTTTGATGCGGCGCTCGAGATTTTCTGTGCCAATCGTCGGTCGGTGCTGGCCGTCCGTCTTGAGCGAGCCTGCATGGCATGGCAGGTGGGCGTGGGGACGCGCGAGGCCGAGTTGTTGGCTGCCGCGCGTGATTTGGACGTGAGGGCGCTTGAGACCTTTGCCATCACGGTGGGGCAAGCGCTTGCCCTGGGCGCTCCGCTGGCCGAGACGCTGGCTGCTCAAAGTCGCGAGATCCGTGCGGCTCATCGCGCTGCGGTCGAGCGCGAGATCGAGCGTGCGCCCGTCAAGCTGCTGATTCCCACCGGCACGCTCATCTTGCCGGCGTTGCTTCTGTCCATATTGGGCCCGCTGCTGGGAGCAGGCGGGATGATGTAGGGAGGAATACATGAACACGATGGTCGAAGTTGCTGACAAGGCTTGGAGCTGGGCTTTTTACCGGGCGATCCGCGCTCGCCAGCATGCCAAGGAGCTGTTGCGGGAGGAGAGCGCGCAGGGTACCACCGAGTACGCCATTTTGGTGGGCGTGCTTGTGGTGATCGCCATCATTGCCATCGTTGCATTTAAAGGCAAGGTCCAAGATCTATGGAACGCTATCAGCGAGGGCATCAACAGTCTGTAGAGGGCGAGCGCCCCATCGGGGTGCTGCTGGTGGTTGCTTGCCTGACCGTGGCGATAGCGGCGGTGCTTTGGGGGCTTAACGCCGCGCGGCAGCAGCGTCCTGGGGCCGCCTTCGATTCGGGCTCAGATTCGGCGGTGGCGACTCAAAAAGATGAGATGCGAGATGCGGACGATTCGGATGTCGCTGTCACGGCGCAAACCTTTCTGCGGACGCTCGACAAGCGGTCTGGCACTGCGACGGATTCGCCTGAGGACAACGCGATTGCGGTCCGGCTTGCATGGTCCGAGGACCGACCGATGACCGAGGCAGCGGCGGATATGTTACGCGCCTACCGCGAGGTGCCAACGGCCCAGCTCGCCCTGAGCGGCTATCTCGACATCAAGGGCAACGTATGGGGCGCCATCGTGCGTGACGGACGCGGCTGGGTCGATATGGTGACGGTTGCCGCGGATGCCGGAGATGCCTCGTGCCGCCTGCGTGCCGTGCGTCTGGTTCCGCAAACAACGGAGTCAAAGGAGGGGTCGTGAAATGCATGATGTCCTGCGTGAGGAATCTGCTCAGTCGACCGTCGAATACGCCATCGTCACCGTGGCGCTGTTGTCGATTGCGCTGGCGATTGCGGGGCTTTGGCGCGCTGGCACCGATGGGCGCTTGGCGGCACTGGTCGAGCGGGCAGCGTCTCATGGCGTCGCCCCATCGTCGGTTATCGATGTCGCGACGGGTGCCAAGGACATCGCTCTGTATTGATATCGCATGCGAGGATCGGGCGCAGTCTACGGTCGAGGCCGCCTTTTTGCTGCCGACGTTTTTGACGCTTATCTTGCTCGCGTTGCAGCCGGTGTGCCTGCTCTATACGCGCGCGGTCATGGAGTCTGCCGCCGCCGAGACCGCGCGGCTTATGACCACGACGACGGTGGAGAACGACGATGACCTTAAGGAGTTCACTCGTCGCAGACTTGCCGCGGTGCCCAACGTCTCGATTTTTCATGCCGGCGGGCCGCTGTCGTGGGATATCGAGTTGGGGCGGGCCGGTGCCGGCGGTGTTTCGTCCGTGTCTGTTGTCGGCGAGGTTAAGCCGCTGCCCGTGATCGGTGCATTTGTGCGGGCCATGGGCAGTGCGGGTGAGGGCGGCTATGTCGAGCTCAAGGTCGACGTCTCGTATCGATCGCGTCCCGAATGGCTGGAGGGAGATTATGATTCATGGATTGCTGCATGGGATTAGGCGCTGCCTGCTGCGGGCGACGCAAGGGCTTGCGGCCCGCCGTCGACCAGGCGCTCGCCGCAAGCGGGGCGGCTTTATGGGCCGCGCCGGTATCGACTTGTTTATCGAAGACGGCGCCTATACCACGCTCTCCTCTGCGGTTGTCATTCTGGTGGTGCTTACGCTGCTGTTTTCGTCGACCGCGGCGATATGGAGCATGTCGCGTGCCGGGGATACCCAGGTGGCGGCCGATAGCGGCGCGCTGGCGGGCGCCAACGTAGTGTCGTCCTATCACACGGCTGCCACGGTGGTTGATGCGAGCATCTTGAGTCTGGGGCTGGCGGGGTTTGCCACAATCGGGACGGGCCTGGTCGCCATCCTCATCCCAGGTGCCGAACCAGTTGCCGGCAATATGGTCGACACCGGGATTGAGATCATTAAAACGCGCAACAAGTTTGCCAAAAGCGCATCGGAAGGCTTACAGAAAATCGAGACGGCTCTGCCATATCTGATCGCCGCGCGTGCCACGCAGGCGGTGTCGGCGCAGGATACCGATAGTGTGACCTATACCGGTACGGCGCTTGCTGTGCCCAGGACATCCGAGTCGGACTTTGCTGCGCTCAAAGGGTCAGAGATCTCGACCGATACCATTAAAGACACATCAGATGATTTAGAGCGTGCGGCCGAGGAGCTGCGGAAGGCTTCTGAGGACACGGCGAAGGCTAAAGAGCGCGCTTGGCTGGCGGATTGTGGCGGGTCGGACGAGAGTTCGATTGGCAAGTACTCGTGTATGTGGGAGCGTGCGAAAAAACTAGCAGAACTATCTGACAGTCAGAACCGTCATGAAAAGTCGAGCATCACATGGGAGCCGCAAATAGCGCTCGATCGCGCGAAAATCTATTACCGGCAGCGCTTGGCGAATGAAAAACCTCAGGGATCGAGCGTCGAGATGAAAGCGCAGTCAGCCGCTCGAAAAGCGTTCTATGCCTATGCGATTGAAGAGGTCGATCGAGCATACATAAAAGATGATGGTGAACGGTTTTCTGCCTATATCCCACTATTGCCGCGTGTCCCAAACGAGGTGCGGCCGACCGAGCTCTACACCGATACTGCATGGCCTGTAAGCAACAATGACGGCAGAACATACCTGCATTATGGAGCCGAATGCCCCGTCTATCAGAAAGGGACTCCGAGTGGGCTGGCATCTGTTGCTGATTATGATGGTCGTGATACATGCGAAGCGTGCGGCTTCGGCGTGGTTGCGCTTGGAAGCGCCCTTATGCCGCCTTCGTCCATCAGAAATGGCTTCGAATACCACTTCAATGAATTCAAAGAGGCTCTGGAAGACTACGTCGAATGCCGCAACAAAGAACTCGAACTTGAGCGTCAGACCGAGGATGAGGCCGACCGTGCGGGCAATGCGTTTGACCAGGCCATCAAAGCGCTTTCGGGCGAGCGTCCGCGTATCGCTCCGCCCGGTCGCAACGGCGTAGTTGCCTTTGCGGTTTCGGGTGCCATCTCGAGCCCCGATGAGCTCAACTCTTCGTTTAGCACGGCAGTCAGGCTCGGCGATCGCGGTGCTATCTCTGCCGCGGTGTTGGCACCCGATGAGGCGACGGCGCAAAACAACGTGCTTTCGCGATTTTTCTCGACATTGAAGGAACGCTCGGGCGGCGTTGCCGGCGTGCTCGACGGCGTCATGGATGTTTGGGGACGGCTGCTCGTAGGATACGGTGATATCCAAGGTTCGGCCGACGAACTTATGGACGAGATGATTAAAGGCCTAGGAGGGGGCAGCGGCGCGTTGGGTTCCATCGCATCGTGGCTCGGCGATACCGTTTCGGCGTCCGTGGCGGCGTTGGGTCTGGAACCGTGCGACTTGCGCCTGCGAAAGCCAGTGCTGACCGATTCCGCCAACGTCATTAAGAGTCCGGGGTCTGACATTGCTGGTCTCTCTCAAGCGCAGGACAAGCTGCGAAGTATTCCGTTGGGCGTGACCGATCCCAAGGCGCTTTGCGAGGCGTTGGAATATCAAGTCGAACGCACCATTAGCGGTACGGTGTTCACGCTTGCGGAGATTCCTCTGCCCGGCGGCGGCTCCATCCCACTCACCGTCGATGTCGCCACGCTGGTTGGCGCTCTGGGCGGTGGGTCGTAATGAGTATCCGCATGCGTCTGCGCGAGGAGCGCGCCCAAGCGACGGTGGAGATGGCGGTGGTTACGCCCGTTTTGCTGGTGCTGGCACTCATCGTGTACAA
>CAJMOL010000089.1 GCA_905215095.1 uncultured bacterium
AACGACATTTTTTGACATCTTTGAAGGCTGACGTACACGTTTGGATTGAGCTCACGGGAGTGGCACTATTCGGAAGGTGCCTCTTCGTCTCGCATGCCTTTCCAGTTGCGGATAAGCGTCTTGCGTAGTTCGTTTTGCTCTCGCTGGTACCCGGTGTCGGTACAGCGAGGCATGCCGAGTGCTTCGCGAATGTTGTTCATGGCGCGGTGAAAGGCGAGCTGGCTGCCGAACTGAGCCGAAGTGAGCGTAACGATTCGATATCCCATTTGGGAGAGAACGGCCTCTCGCTCCGCATCTGCCCCCTTGCGCTCGAACTCATCGTGAAAGCCACCCTTATATTCGATACCGAGCTCCTTGCGCTTATAGGCAACGAGCGCATCGATTTTGAGCGATCGACCTTTGGTGCAATGCCAGAGACGTTGAGGGATCTCGAGCGGTTTGTTGAGTTCGATACGTCGGATGCCAACGCCGCCTTCGCTTGTTGAGAGCGAGAGAGCGATTGCCGAAGCGGTTTCCATAGGCGAGGCTGAGTGATCGTAGATGTGCCTGAGCGCGAGCCGTGCACGCGTGGCGCCGGGTTTGCCGGGGTGCCGATCGAGCAGTTCGGTTATTTCATCCTTGGAGGTGGCGGCTGGTTGCTCGGTATAATGGTCGGCGGGATTGAGCCTCATGCGATAATCGCCGCAAACTTCATAGCCATATTCGAGATATTCGATCCTATCCATCCACTCGGCAGCGAGCACGAAGGTGAAGGCTTCGTCGGTGATGAAGATTCCGGGCGTCAACTCGTCAATATGCTCGTAGGGAAGATTTTGTCCAAGAATGTGGCAAATGACGCCTTTGGTGCGAATTCGCTCGAATTCGAATACAACCGAGATATCGATAGTTTTGAGCATATCGGACGGAATGCCGCAGTCGGTAAGGGCCTGTCGTATGCGCGCAACGCGTTGCTGGGTGGAGATGCCTCGTACGCCTATCTGGTAGTCGTGCCGCGCAAGAGACTGAACCAAATTCTGGGGCGCATGATGGACAAGCCATGCGGTTTTATGCGAAATGAGAACAGGAGTATCCATTGAGGGCCTCTCGCTCTGAGCCGGTATCCAACTCTTATGTCCGTTGAAGTGGGGGAATATACCGGATGTGAGTAAATTAACTCACTCATGCTGTGAGCTCAATCCAAACATGTACGTCAGCCTCCAAAGATGTCGAAAAATGTCGTTTTTGGAGGGTGACGTACATGTTTTGGATCCCTGGCATTCCAGCAACGCCACGCCCGCATCCGCTGCTAACCGTTTACCGAGCAATGGGGTCGCAATCGGCGCCGAACATGTACTATGTACGGGCATTGTCCAAACCCGTAACTCAAAGGAACCCATCTTGCCCGTCGTCGCCGCTATAACCGTTACCCCACATGCCTCGGATGCCATGGTCGCTATTCCCTTTTGGCTCGAGATGTTCGCTGTTGTCGCGGCATCGATCTCGGGTGTGCTGGTTGCGCGCGAACACAAGCTCGACCTGGTGGGCGCGGTCGCGCTCGCGGTGGTCTGCGGTCTGGGCGGCGGTCTTTTGCGCGATATGACACTCCAGGTCGGCAACGTCTACATCCTCAACCAGCCAATGGCGCTGCCGCTCTCCATCGCCACGGCGGCCATCATCTACATCTTCCCGGCAATCGTCGATAAACCCGAGAAACTCATCCCATTGCTCGACATCATCTCGGTCGGCATCTACGCCGCCACCGGAGCGGACAAAGCACTGGTTTATGGCTTTGCGCCGGCCGTATGCATCATGATGGGCTTCTTCACCGCGGTGGGTGGCGGCATGTTGCGCGACGGCTTTATGGGCGTGGTTCCGGGCATTTTCCAACGTACTAACTTTTATGCCATCGCCGCCATCGCCGGATCGACAAGCTATGTGTGTCTCGTTATGAGCGGCATCATGAGCAATGTCGCCGCGCTGGTCGTATGCGTTGTCGTGACCATGGGTCTGCGCTGGCTCTCGCTGCGCTTTGACATCAAAAGCCCCACCGAAGAAGACATCGCGCGCTTCTTGCATCGCAAAAAATAGCTAGCGCGGACTCGTCCCCGAAATGCAACTGAGAGGTTCTTTTAGAGCGCCCGCGCGTTGGGTACCCTGTTAGGTATATGCCGAACACCTAACAAAAGGATCAACCATGGCTTTCAATCAAACCGCGACGGCGCCGTCACACAAGATACGTCGCTGCCTGCTTATGGCATTCGCGCTCATCGCGCTCGCGCTCACCGCTCTTCCCACGGCGTCATTTGCTGGCACGGACACGGCAGGCAATGTCCTTGCGACCGACAATGACGTCGATCCGTCTGGCGTCGAGGGTGACCTGTACTGGGCCGGCCAGGCCCTCAACTTGGACGATGCGTCCATTGACCGCGATATCATCGCCGCGGGCGATACCCTCTCTATCCGCGACTGCACGGTGGGCGGCGCCGTCCGCTTGGCGGCACGCACTATCGATATCGCCAAGATCACGGTTGATGGCAGCGTCACGGTCGTCGGTCAGCACGTTGTGCTCAATTCCGACAGCACCGCCAACTGTTTCTACGCGATAGGTGAGACGGTTGCCCTGCGCGGCTCTGCCAAGTCGGCAGCACTCGCGGGCAGTACGGTAACCATCGACGGCATCGTCGACGGCGATGTCGAGGTCTGGGCCGACAAACTCATCCTGGGCAAAAACGCTCACATCACCGGCACGGTGAACGCCCATGTTTCCGAGGACCCCGAGCGCGCCGCAGGAGCCGAGGTCGGCGCGCTCAAGATCGACCGCACCGAAAACGAAAGCGCCGCCACGACGGTTAACGATATCATCGGCGGCATCGTGGCCGCAGCCCTGTCGACCTGCTTTATCGCTCTGTTGCTCGAGCTCGTCTTTCCGCGTGCGACCGCCAGCGCCGCCGGAATGCTCCACCAGCGCCCCACACCCCTGTGGATGAGCGGTCTTCTGGGTACGGTAGCCATTGTCCCTGCCGTATTGTTGCTGATTATCTCGATTGCCGGCCTGTCGCTTGCTGGAGCCCTCATGTGCGCCGTGATCGGCGTCGCGTTGGTCTCCACCGCTTTTGCGGGCTGCGCGATCGCTCGCATGGTCGGACATAACCAGAACCGCTACGCCATGGCAGCCGTCGGCGGTGTGACCGCAGGCGCCCTCACAGGACTTCCCCTCATCGGCGGCTTCATCAGCGGCGTGGCCTTTGTCTTTATGCTCGGCTACGTTATCCAGATCATCTGGCGCAACGCCCACCTCAAGCCGCAGCAGGCCGCCAACACCCCGGGCCTTCCCTCCGCCTAGCCGCTAACCACCACAAAAGGGCCAGGCACCTTTGTGGTGGTGCAAAGCATCCTGACCCCATTGCACCAAAAAGGGCGCCGACCATTGCGGTCGACGCCCTTTCTTATTGGCGGTTATAAGTCCCAGCGCTTATTTGTTGACCTGACCGGCGCGGACGGCGGCCTTCTTGCGGTCGGTGGCGTTGAGCAGACGCTTGCGCAGGCGGATGTTCTTGGGAGTAATCTCGACCAGCTCGTCGTCAGCGATGTACTCCAGCGCCTCCTCCAGCGAGAAGGTGCGAGGCGGCACCAGCTGGACGGAGATGTCGGAGGTCGAGGAACGCTGGTTGCCCAGGTTCTTGGTGCGGGCGATGTTGACGACCATGTCGCCTGCCTTGCTGCGCTCGCCCACGATCATGCCCTCGTAGCACTCGGTGCCCGGCTCAACAAACAGCTGGCCGCGCTCCTGCAGCGTACCCAGGGCGTAGGCAACGGCCTTCTCGGTGGTCATGGAGATCATGGCGCCGTTCTGGCGGTTACCGATCTCGCCGGCGTAAGGACCATACTCCAGGAAGGTGTGGTAGAACACGCCCTCGCCGTGGGTAACGTTCATGATGCGGTTCTTAAGACCCATGATGCCGCGGGTCGGGATCTTAAACTCAAGGTGCGTCACGATGCCCGAGGTGTCCATGCTCGTCATGATGCCACCGGAGGTGCCGAAGACCTCGACGACCTTGCCCGAGTACTCGTCCGGGCACTCAACGACGGCCTGCTCGACGGGCTCCAGCTTGTTACCGTTCTCGTCCTTCTTAAACAGAACGCGGGGACGACCGACCTGGAACTCAAAGCCCTCGCGGCGCATGGACTCCATCAGAACGGACAGGTGCAGAATGCCGCGGCCAGAGACCTCGACGCCGCTCTTGTCCTCGAGCTCCTCGATCTTCATGGTCACGTTGTTCTCGGCCTCGTTGAACAGGCGCTCCTTGAGCTGACGGGCACCCACGATGTCGCCGTCACGGCCGACGAGCGGGGAGGTCGAAGCCTCAAAGACGATGGACAGGGTCGGCGGATCGATCTCGATGGGCTCGAGCTCGACGGGGTTCTCGGGGTCGGTGTAGACATCGCCGATATCGGTGCGGTCAATGCCCACGACAGCGGCGATGTCGCCGGCGCCGACTTCCTGGCACTCGGTACGGCCCAGATAGTCGAAGGTAAAGAGCTGCTTGACGGTAGCGGTGGCGCTGGAGCCGTCGTTCTTGACAACCAGGATCTGGTCGCCCTGGTGGATGGTGCCGGAGTACACGCGACCGATGCCGATACGGCCAACGAAGTTGGAGTGGTCGATGGTCACGCACTGCATGGCCAGCGGGGCGTTCTCGTCAACCTCGGGTGCGGGCATGTCGTCGATGATCATATCGAGCAGCGGATACATGTCCATGTTGCCGTCGTTGGGGTCAAGGCGGGCAAAGCCATTCATGGCGCTGGCGTAGACCACGTGCTCCATGGCGAACTCAAGCTGGTCATCGGTGGCGCCCAGGTCGGCCATAAGGTCCAGGCAGTCGTTGTAGGCCTTCTCGGGGTTGGCACCCGGACGATCGATCTTGTTGATGACGATCATGATCTTAAGGCCGGTGTCGATAGCGTGACGCAGCACGAAGCGGGTCTGGGGCATGGGGCCCTCAAAGGCATCGACCAGCAGCAGGGCGCCATCGGCCATACGCAGCACGCGCTCGACCTCGCCGCCAAAGTCGGCGTGGCCCGGGGTGTCGATGACGTTGATCTTGACGTCCTTGTACTCGATAGAGATGTTCTTGGCGAGAATCGTAATGCCGCGCTCGCGCTCCTGGTCGTTAGAGTCCAGGACGCGGTCCTCGACCTGCTGGTTGGCACGGAAGGCGTCCGTGGCACGCAGGAGCTTGTCGACCATCGTCGTCTTGCCGTGGTCGACGTGGGCGATGATGGCGATGTTCCTCAGATTGTCTACGCGCATGTAGTTCCCCTATCTTCTATCCATATACAAACGGCACGCGTATGCGGCCCGCCCAGCGATACAACGCTCAGCGGGAATATTGAGCCTTTTACCGAAAACTCGTTTATTTTAGCGATTTTAGATGAGAGGGGTTTCCTCACCTGCAGGTTCAGGGTCGCTCCACATAAAACCATCGCCGGCGCCCATGCCCTCATACAGCACATATGCCGAAAAACCGCTCTCGAGCGTCGTCTCGAAAAAGCTCACGAGCAGAGCGTCGTGGTAGCCACCGTCAATCTCGACGCAGCCGGTATAGCCGATGGCATAGCGGACGATACGGCCCAGGCCCTCGTCCTTAAGACCCATCTTGTGCTCGGAGATAAAGTTGGTGGCCGCCTCGAGGCACGCCTCTTCGCCATCTTCATCGAGCGCCGCCAGATAACGGTTGGAAGCGGCGTCCTCAATTGCCACGACCACGCCGGGGTTTTCGCCGGCGGCAAGGTCGTCCAAGAACGCACCAATCAGGTCACACACCATGGCGTCGAGCTCGGCGGAGACGTTACCGGCGTCCTGCATATCCTGTGCCATCTCTAGACCTTCCCATCGAATCCGGCGTCGTTACAGTTCTTGTGCCTCGGCAGCGATCTTGGCGGCAGCGTCGCGGGCGCGCACCATATCCATCGCACGCTTGTCGAGTACCTTGATCTGGTTGGTCAGCATTACTGCATCGACCACACCCCAGATTACCAAGCCTGTTGAAATCGAAAACCCAAGCGCACCAACTGTACCACGAAGACGAGAACAGATTACTGCGACAAGGACGGAGATGATAACCATCTTGATATAGGAGCCGCGGCGTTCGCGAAGCGTGCGGGCCTGCGTCACATAGGCGATGCGAGCTGCCTCGGATGCCTCCGAGCGCATTTGGGCTTCACGCGCGATGGCGGCCGCTTCAGCCGATACGCGGGTACCCATCAGCGACCTCTCCGCTCGCGTGCCAGACATTTAGAAATCATCGGGGGAGAGCGTATGGACGAACTCGTCGAACTTCTCGAACTCCTGCTCGTCGTCGACTTCCTCGGCGTGCGGTGAGACGGTACCCAAGCGATTCATGATGTCGTCTTCGACGAACATGGGGGCATTACTGCGTACGGCGAGGGCGATGGCGTCGCTCGGACGTGCATCGATCCTATGCTCGCTGCCATCGGCCAGCACGACAACCGTCGCATAGAACACCGGCGGCTCGGCACGAACGATCTCGATGCGCTCGAGCTTGGCGCCCAGGGCATCGACGGTGTCAAGCAGC
>CAJMOL010000090.1 GCA_905215095.1 uncultured bacterium
AGACGACCTCGGACATGGCGGCGACGGCGTCTGCACCCTTCCAAGGCTGGCTCGCGTGCGCCGTGACGCCTGTCATCTCGATCTCGAACCACGTGCGACCCTTGTGCGCCACCTGGATCTGTCCATCGGTGGGCTCGGTGTCCAGCACCCATTCGCGCGAGCCGACCCAGCCGGCGTCGATGGCCGCCTCGGAGCCGCGCATAAAGTCCTCTTCGTCGACCGAGCAAATGAGCGAAAAGCCGCGGCGGGGCAGCGCGCCATCCGCCGCCACGCGCTCGAGCGTATGGACCAGTGCGGCAATGGCGCAGGCCAGACCGCCCTTCATGTCGCACGCACCGCGACCATAGAGCTTATCGTCCCGCATGGTCGCCCCGAGCGGCGGCGTGTCCGCGTCCCAGCCATCTCCCAGGGTGACGGTATCCATGTGGCAGATGTAGACGAGTCGCGCCTCGTCGCTCACGCCCGGTACGGTAATCATAAGGTCGCGGCGCCCGGGGAGTACTTCGAGCTCTGCAATCTGCACGGCATCGAGTACCGGATGGCTCAGCTGCGCCAACTGTTCCTCAACCAACGCTTTGATATGCCGCTCAATTTCATCCTCATACGCGCCCGGGTCTGAGCTGTCGATTCGCACAAGCTCCTGCGCAAGCCGCCAGGCAAAGTCCTTGTCAACCATATGCAACCTCACAATCAGTTTGCTTTCAAAACCGATTGTAAGCCTCCCGAGAGATCCGTGACGTGCGCGTAACAGTATTTACCGTTCGCAGGCCGAGCTGGCGCGTTTGCCGTCCGAGCGGGTTCACAGACGATGCAGTGGGTAAGTAGCCGTTATGGACGTCATACTGTGCGACATATCTGCCTTTCGGTATCACCGTATACCTCCACAGGTTTTGGCGATAATGCCGGACCTGCCCGAGTCTGCGGACGATCCGCGCAAGGAGCGCCTTTGCGAGCATCCGCTCGTCACGCATTTCCTGGGCGCTCCGTTGCATGTTTTGGCGCAGGGCAGCTGCGGACGTAAGGGCGGTCGCATTGTCAGGCATGTTTGGAACGGGGAGAGGCCGTTTGACTCCGTGCGGCAGACAGAGTTTGGCCTCGATGTCGCGTCCCCGCTCTTTACCCTGTTGACCCTGGCTTCCTCGGTCTCAAACGAGCGTCTAATCATGTGCATGTATGAGATGTGCGGCACCTTTGCCGTGTGCAAGATTGCGCCTCAGGTAAAGTCGGCACTTGTGCAGGCACATGGGGGCTGGTGGGGTGACGCACAGTTGGGCTGGGAAAACGTAAAAGATGTCTCGGGGAATCCAACGGACTTGTGGAAACGACCTCCCTTGATCGAGCTCTCTGAGCTTACGGAGTACGTCGATAAGATCCGGGGGCTCCGCGGCGCTAAATCGTTCACACGTGCCGCGAAATGCATTACAGGGATGGCGGCATCGCCGCTCGAGGTCCAGGCATCGATGCTGTTTGGTCTTTCGAGGTTACGCGGCGGCGAAGGGCTGCGCCTTACCAATAACGTTGAGATTCGTATGACGCGCGGCGCCCGCCTGATTTCGGGGCTCGATAGGCGCTATGCCGATATCCTGCTGGCAAATAAGGACGGCAGCCGAGAGTGTCTGGTTGAATGCCAGGGTAAAGCCATACACGGATCCATAGAATCCAAGATCTCTGACTCCGACCGAACGACGGCCTTGCAAGCGATGGGATATCCCGTCGTTTTGATGACCTATGGCCAGCTGGCCGACTCCGATGCCTTTCGCGTGGTGATGGAGCTCATCATGTCCTATCTCGATGCGCCGCTGAAAGACAAGACACCGCGGCAGCAGGAGCTCGAACGCCGGCTTCGTGAGGAGATATTTATCGATTGGTCGGGAATGTAGTCGTGCAGGTGGAAAACGGTCGCACGAACTAGAGCTTTGGGTGCGAAAAAGGCTTCAGTTTCGCCTTGGAAGGGCTATAAAATTGCAATCCAGAACTAGTTGTTTCGGAAAATCGACAGTCAACTTGGATGTGGTATACAGAGATCGATTTTTACCTACTAAAGCTCCAGATAAAGCTGTTTATCAAAGCGGGTGCGCTCAGTAATTTGGGTATGACTGTCGATTATCCGAAAAAACTTGTTCTGGGTAGCATTATCAAAACCAGCCGGAGCAAAGAAATCGGCCCCCGTTTCGCGAAAACGGGGGCCGAATGGGCTTCATGGCCTTCCTGGCGGGCTTGGCGCCGGCGCTATTTGATCACGCGCACGCGATACATCGACGGAATCTGCTTGAGCGCCTCGATGGTGCTGCTGTCCAGGTGCTCGTCGGTGTCGAACATGGTGTAGGCGTTCTCGCCGGCGGATTCGTTGGTCATACGCTGCACGTTGGCGTTGTCCTTGGCCAGAATCGCCGTGATCTGGCCGATCATGTTGGGCACGTTGGCGTGC
Source organism: uncultured bacterium (assembly GCA_905215095.1). GTDB lineage: Bacteria > Actinomycetota > Coriobacteriia > Coriobacteriales > Coriobacteriaceae > Collinsella. The sequence continues at coordinate 2,429 of CAJMOL010000090.1, forward strand.
AGACAGGCGATGCGGCTCGCGGCACGCGCCTTGCCCATGCTGCAGGCGGGGTAGTTGACGCTGTGCGCGATGTTGCCGTTCTCCAGGTAATCCTTGAGCTCGCTGATGGCCATGTCGGCGCAGTTGGCCTCGGCCTCGCCGGTGCCGGCGCCCGAGTGCGTGGTGATAAACGTGTTGGGCATCTTGACGGTCTTGGGCGTGGCAAAGTCGCAGCTAAACCAGCTTAGCTTGCCCTCGCGCAGGGCGGCGTCGACGGCGTCCTCGTCAATGATGGTCTCGCGTGCGTAGTTGATGAGCACGGCGTCGGGTGCCAGCAGGTTAATCTGCTCGGTGCTGATCATGCCGATGGTGTCTGCCTTGCTGGGCACGTGTACGGTGAGGTAGTCGCAGCCGCGGCACAGGTCCTCGAGCGTGCCTACGCGCTGCACCTCGCGGCTCAGTACCCACGCGTGCTCAACGGAAATGAACGGATCGTAGCCGTAAACGTCCATGCCCAGATCGACGCAGGCGTTGGCGACCTTGGAGCCCACGTTGCCCAGACCGATAACGCCGATGCGCTTGCCCTTGAGCTCGCGGCCCACAAAGGCCTTCTTGGCCTTCTCGGCGTCGACCTGGATCTCGGGGTCGTCGGCGTTGTCGCGCACCCAGTTCATCGACTGCACCACGCCGCGGCTCGAAAGCACCAGCATGCCCAGGACGAGCTCCTTGACGGCGTTGCTGTTGGCGCCGGGGGAGTTAAAGACGACGACGCCCTTCTTGGCGTACTCCTCGACGGGGATGTTGTTGACGCCGGCGCCGCAGCGGGCGATGGCGCGGATGCCCTCGGGCAGCTCGTAGCCGTGCAGGTCGGTCGAGCGCATCAGGATCGCGTCGGCCTCCTCGGCGGTGCTCACAAACTCGTAGCCTTCGCCAAACTCGACTTTGCCATCCTTGGTAATGTCGTCGATGGTCTTAATCTTACGCATGGAAAAACTCCTTAGCAGGTTTTGATCTAAACAGGGTGGTCTGAGGTGGCTGGTCGGCCCGCGGGTTGCGGGCTAGTTAGATCGCGGGCTCAAACCATGCTGCGCTTCGAAGTCCTTCATGTACGTGGCCAGTGCCTGCACGTCCTCCATGGTGACGGCGTTGTACACGCTGGCGCGCATGCCGCCGACGAGGCGATGGCCCTTGACGTTTTGGATCTGGTGCTCTGCCGCGCCCGCAACAAAGGCGGCGTCGAGCTCGGCGTCGCCGGTACGGAACGTGACGTTGGCGATGGAGCGGCTGTCCTCCTGCGCGATGCCATGGAACAGCTCGCTTTGCTCGAGCAGGTCGTAGAGCAGGTTGGCCTTGGCCCAGTTGCGCTCGGCCATGGCGGCAAGTCCGCCGGTCTGCTCCACCCAACGGAACACCTTGCCGCACACGTAGATGCCAAAGGTGTTGGGCGTGTTGAGCATGGAGCCCTTGGCGGCCTGGGTCTTAAGGTCCAGGTACTGCGGAGTCTGCGCAAAGGCCGGACCGTCGGCGATCAGGTCGTCGCGCACGATAACCACGGTTACGCCCGCGGCGCCGGCGTTTTTCTGCGCGCCGGCGTAGATGAGTCCGTAGCGCTCGACGTCGAGCGGCTGCGACAAAAAGCAGCTCGAGACATCGGCGACCAGCGGCACGTCGCCGCAATCGGGCAGCTCGTGGAACATGGTGCCAAAGATGGTGTTGTTCTGGCAGATGTAGACGTAGTCGAGCCCGTCGCCCGCGGCCTCGGCGGCAATGCGCGCGTTGATGTCGGCCATGGTGGGTATGCGGTCGAAATTGGTGTCCTCGGAGCTCGCGAGCAGCACGGCCTCGCCGTACTTGGCGGCCTCTTTGTACGCCTTGTTGGCAAAGTTGCCGGTCACGATGTAGCCGGCGCGGCCGCGGCGCATGAGGTTCATGGGGATGCCCGCAAACTGCAGCGTGGCGCCGCCCTGCAAAAACAGGACGCGGTAGTTGTCGGGGATGCTCAGCAGGCGACGCAGGGTTGCCTCGGCGTCGTCGATGATCTGCTGGTACATGCTAGATCGATGGCTCATCTCGAGCACGGACATGCCGCAACCGCGGTAGTCCATCATCTCGTCGGCGATCTCGGCGAGCACGCTTGTAGGCAGCGCGGCCGGGCCAGCTGAGAAGTTGTGCACACGTGCCATCTTCTAGTTCCCCTCGTAGTCGTTTGAACGTTCGGGATACTTTAGCACAGTGGAGCGCCAGGCGCGACCGCATCACGGTAAAACTCGACTGCGCCGCTATGATTTACAGGATGGTTACATGGGGGAGGCTACTTGAGTAGTTTGAATCTACTCAAAGGGTTCTTTCGATGGTCCTCGATTGCCAGGATGCTGATGTTTCGCTGCTCAACATCCACGTGGTAGTACACGCCGTAGTGCGCGCAAAAGAAGACCCTGCAGTCAATGGGCGGAAAGGCCGCCTGATAGTAGGGGTCGTATTCTTCGCCAAAATAAGGATGCTCGGCTAGAAAGTCGATGAGGTTGCCGATTCTGGCGTAGACTCGCTTCGAAGGAATCTCGGCATAGGCATAGAGTGCCTCGTCAGTCATGACAACATCAAAAGGCTCATCAAGTTCGTCGAGCTCTGAGTAGAACTCGACGTCTGCGTTATCCAATTTCATGGCGAGCTGCCCTGATGCGATCTGCATCTGCCTTGGCCTGTTTCCAAGGTCGCACACGACCGTTTACTAAGTCGTCGTAGCCACGCGTGATGGCTCGCTGGATGCGTTCTTCGCGCTCCTGAATGGCGGTTAGTGCGCGCGTCTGCTCGTCATAGGCCTCGGCATCCATGACGACAAGCGATGCCGACCCGTTTTTGGTTAGGTAGACGGGCTCTTTGGTTTGGTGGCAGCTATCTGCTATGGAACCAAAGTTGCGTTGCAGATCGGAAATAGGCTTTACGACAGGCATATGAAACTCCTTACATGGAATCATATGTATAGTTTTATGTTGATTATAGCGTAAAGACAAATGAGGACATGAGCGAGCAGTCTTGCTTGTCCCATCTGGTGGCAGAAAGACGCGTGAGGCGTGCGGCGTGACCGCGCGACAGGTCCATTTTAATTGCCTTGGAGCCAAGGAAAATAATAGGGCCTTCAAGCGTGCGAGATCGCCGTTCACCGATTAAAACTACCGCTCATCTGCATATGCACAGTTGATTTGTTGCACAACAAAATGTTGCTAAACAAAAACGCACGCAAGTGGCGTATCAAGTAATCATTGGCATAGTTCTTCCTTATTTCCAATGCGGCCAATAGGTTGTTTGGGGAATCTTGGGGGTCGTTTCTGTATGAATAAAAATGCTACGAGCGCTGCAAATGATTCGATGGACGTTGTCGCGTACTACGAGTCACTTATTTTAGATGCGGTCGCGCAGGCCGATGCTCCGCTTCACGAAGCCCTGGTACGCTCGAGCGTGTATCGCACCATTAATGACTCATATGAGCGCGCGCTAGCCCAACTAGTTATACATGGCGAACTTCTATGTGCCAACGGCGAGTACAGCCTGGCGCCTGATGCGGCCGCGGAGGCGGGCCCGGTGTCTTCGGATTTCGCCGAGCCCAACGCTGTCGAGCTTGAAGCCGTTGATAGCGAAGATGTTGACGATGCTGCTGTTGACGGCGAGGCCGGTGAGCCTGAAGCAATTGACAATGCCATCGTTGATGACGAGGACACCGAGTCCGAAGAAGCTGTGCTTGAGGCCGCCGAAGGCGACACGCTTGAGGCTGCCGAGGATACTGGCGAGCTAGAGGATTCCGAACACGTTCAGCCTGAAGCGGATGAAGTCGCAGAAATTGAATCCGTCGATGTGGATGTGCCTGAGCCGATGGACGCTCAGCCCGAGTTCGCGGAGCCTGCCGCCCCCGAGCCCCCTGCGCCTATGGCTTGCGGTCCCATTTCGCTGCGTGCGGATTCGACCCTTGTGCAACTGAAGGTTAATGAACGTAGCTGGCCCATCCCCGTTGCCGTGGGCGTTTCGTATGACAAGAAGCCGGCCGACGGTCTGTCCCTCATGGGATATGAGCCGGCAGCTGAGGCCGTGGCGGTGGCCGGTCCGCAAGAGCCAGTGCAGGCAGAGCAAGGGGAGTCCATCCAGCCCGGCCGCCCCGAGCTTACGCTG
>CAJMOL010000091.1 GCA_905215095.1 uncultured bacterium
CGCCAAGGGCGACGACAATACGATCGGGCTTGCCAAGAGGCTTAGACATTGCTGGAATCCTTTCTGTAAAAGGCCTACAACCCATTAATAACCCGCGCCCGTGCAATACGCGAGTTTATTAAGGTTTATATTCTCTTTATCGCTCATTTTATTCATTTTGAAAATAGTTGAACGGTGAACGGTCGTTTTTATCCGCTCAGCGTACAGAACCCCAGCTCAGATATGTTTACGCCATTTACGTGCAACTTTATTTTAATAGAGCAGGGATTAGACCAGATTATGCAAACTGTATCTTTGCTAAGCACAAAACAGGCAGCGTAATATCTTACTCGCACTATACGAGATTCTATGCACTTATAAGACGAGTATGCAGCCCTGCAATAACATGGCGTTTTTCATCCAACTTAAGGAATAGACAAGTGCTCATACCGCGCGTCGGCCGGCAGCCGGCGAGCCGTCTCGTCGATTGCCGCTTCCAGATAATCAAAAACTGATATTGCGCGCGCAATTACGGCATGGTACTTTAGCGAAGAACAGCGCGGGCTGGGGCGACAGAGACCTGTCGTGAAGTTTGGGTTCGGCGACCCCGCTGCTGTCTTCTCCTTATCCGCCAGCGAACCCCTTGAGCGACGGATTGAGGAGGTCCTTACTATGACAAAAATGCTCAAGATCACGCTGAATGGCGAGACGTTTCTCGCCGACATGCTCTGGGACAAGGCTCCCGAGGCATGCAAACTCTTCGAATCGTCCTGTCCGGTCGAGTCACGTATCTTTTCGGCCAAGATCTGCGATGCCGAGGTAACCTATCCCGTATCGGGCCCCATCGCCAATTACGAGCACATCGAGAACCCCGTTTTTCACGAGCCGGCGGGCGCCGTGAGCTGGTATGGCGGATGGTCGTCAATCTGCATCTTCTTTGACGTGTGCGAGCCCTTTGGCACCTGCAACATGTTCGCCCGCATCTGCGAAGCCGACCGCGAGCGCTTTGCCGCCGCCTGCCGCAATGTCTGGGACAACCAGGGCATGTGCATCAAAAACGAAATCGTCGAGATCGAAGCGGAGGCCTAAAGATGATGGATATCAACACCCTGCTCGCACTCGACCTTGCCGAGTACACCACTGCACTTGAGGCCCTCGCCGACCAAATGATGCTCGAGGAACCGCGCGATATCGACTACATGCGCCGCCGCAAGCTTGACACAGGCCGCGAATTCGCCGTCTGGAACTTCACCGTCGGCTACTGCATGAACGCGGCCGACGCCCTCTCCCTCTTGCGTGCCCAGGCCAACGAAAACGCCAACGACGGCACCGCCGACCTCGCAACGATCAACAACAGCGCCGCGCGCCTGTGCGACTGGTTCTCGGGCGCCTTCGACGTCACCGGCAAAATGGATGACACCACGGCAATCCTCGCCCACAGCCGCGACCTCTACGCCCAGGTAGAGACTCACGAACAGTTTGCAGCCCTCACCCGCGCCACCGAGCGCTATCTGGTCCAGCTCCAATTTTGGGTCGACCGCCAGATTCCCTGGCCGGCCATTAGCGACCTCGTCCACGGCTACCGCCTACGCACGGAGTCCGGCGAGACAAGGGAACCAAGCAAGCAGCACCGACAACACCCCACCATCGGGATCCAAAGTAAGAATCAGAGGGCTGGAGACGCACCCAACAGCGTCCCCAGCCCCTTCGCAAAGTAGAGCACTGTTTCAGTGGCTTTGAGGCCTATTCGAACCTTTGCTATCTCCCAATTTTTGTATATTTACGACAATATTATCTGCCAATTTTTGTATGATTTTAGGCGATTCTATCTGTCAATTTTTGTCATTTGGGGGTTTAATGCTACGCCGTAAGGTCACTGATAGGCTTTTGAGCTGGAAGAATAACTCCAATAAGGCATTACTCGTTACTGGTGCGCGTCAGATTGGCAAGAGCTATGCGATTCGCGCGTTTGGAAAAAGCAACTACGCTTCGTATTTTGAGGTCAATTTACTACTCGATGTCGAAGCAAGGAATGCACTTGTTGGCGCAAAGAACTCCGTTGACTTTATCAACCGCGTAGCCCTTCTTGCGGATGCGCCGCTTGTTGAGGGCGATACGCTTGTCTTTGTCGATGAGATTCAGGAGTATCCGCAGATCGTTACACTCATGAAGGCGTTGGTCGAGGATGGGCGCTTTAGCTATGTCTTCTCGGGGTCTATGCTTGGGACTGAGTTTAAGGGGATCTCTTCTTTTCCGGTGGGGTATGTAGAGCACATTGTTATGCGCCCGATGGATTTTGAAGAGTTTTGTTGGGCAAACAGCGTAAGCGAGAATGTGCTTGCAGGCATTCGCAGCTGCCTTGTCGAGAAACATCCTGTCGAAAACTATATTCATGAGGCGATGCTCAAGAACTATAGAGCCTATATCGTTTGCGGCGGCATGCCGGAGGTCGTTCAGAATTATATTGATTCGGGTTATTCGCTCGTGAGCACACGTGAGCTTCAAACTCAGCTGGTCGATCAGTACAAAAGCGATATCTCAAAATATGCATCGACTCGAGCGTTTAACGTTCGGTCGATTTTTGAGCAAATTCCCGTTCAGCTTGAGGCGGAGTCTCATCGCTTTGTTGTTTCGTCTCTGGGTGAGGGAGCTCGCCTTAAAAAATATGAGCAGGATTTCCTGTGGCTTGTTAACGCAGGTGTTGGATTGATGGTCGCCAGGGTGACGGAGCCACGGAGTCCTCTCAAGAGGACGGAGAAAACGACGGCCTTCAAACTATACGAGTCTGATACAGGCATGCTCGCATCGCGATACCCCGGCAGCACCGCACGCGCTGTCTATCTTGATATGAAAACTCCCAACCTTGGTGGTCTCTATGAGAACGTGGTCGCGCAGGAACTCGTTGCCCTCGGGGCGGATGCATGGTACTACCAAACGCGTGAGGTCGGTGAAGTTGACTTTGTGATCGAAGGCGTCCACGGTCATGTTGTCCCAATCGAGGTCAAATCGGGCAAGAAAGTTCGAGCGCATGCGGCCCTCGATCGTCTGATGAGTGTGGGCGAGTACAAAATTCCCGAGGCCGTTGTACTGAGCCACGAGAATCTCAGCAAAGAGGGCAAGGTTCTGTACGTTCCAATCTACATGACGTTTTGTCTCGATGAGTTTATGGAAAAGGATGACCCCAATAACGATTTCTCGTTCGCGCCCATATCTCTCTAGCCATTTGAATCCGCAATCCAGCCACGCCCTCCATCCATCCCCAAAGTGGCGCGAGCTTTCGCGGCAAAGCCGCGAAACAGCGACCGGGACAAAAGGCCCCCACAGCCACGTCCTTCATCAGCCCACACAATCCGAGGACGTAGTCGTAGCAGGATCTGAGGGCTGACCTTCGCGGACACTCCGCAGGACGAAAGAACCCCCGCCGCACGTAGTGCGCAGCGGGGGTTCTTTCATGTCCGAGGACGTCCGCGAAGGTCAGCCCTCAGATCCTGCGGCGAGAGACCTAGGCCTCGTTGTACACCGTCTTGAGCTTCAGCAGGTGAGCGTAGCGGTCCATAGCGGCCTGCTCGTTCTCCTTGAAGAGCTCCTCGGCGCGCTCGGGGAAGGAACGCGTCAGCGAAGCGTAACGGGCCTCGTTCATCAGGAACTCCTGATAACCGCCCGCGGGCTCCTTGGAATCGAGCGAGAACTTCTTGCCGGCAGCAGCCTCGGGGTTGAAGCGGAAGAGGTTCCAGTAACCGCACTCGACAGCCTTCTTCATCTCGGCCTGGCAGTTCTGCATGCCGCCCTTCTTGATGGAGTGCATCTCGCAGGGGCTGTAGCCGATGATGAGGGACGGGCCGTCGTAGGCCTCGGCCTCGTGGATGGCCTTGAGGGTCTGAGCCGGGTTGGCGCCCATGGCGACCTGCGCCACGTAGACGTAGCCATAGCTCATGGCAATCTCGGCCAGGGACTTCTTCTTGGTCACCTTACCGGCAGCGGCGAACTGAGCGACCTGGCCCAGGTTCGAGGCCTTAGAGGCCTGACCGCCGGTGTTGGAGTAGACCTCGGTGTCGAAGACGAAGACGTTGACGTTGTGGCCGGAAGCCAGGACGTGGTCCAGGCCACCGAAGCCGATGTCGTAGGCCCAGCCGTCGCCGCCGAAGATCCAGAAGGACTTCTTGGTGAGGTAAGCCTTGTCGGCGAGGATCGCCTTGGAAGCGTCACAGCCGCACTTCTCGAGCTCGGCAACGTAGGCAGCGGCAGCGGTCTTGGAGGCCTCGGCGTCGTTGACGGAGTCGATCCAAGCCTGACCGGCAGCCTTGAGCTCATCGGACGGACCATCGGCAGCGATGATGTCCTGGGTAGCGGCGATCAGCTTGTGCTGGACGGCCTCGTAACCGACGGCCATGCCCAGACCGTGCTCGGCATTGTCCTCGAACAGGGAGTTGTTCCACGCCGGGCCGTGACCGTCCTTGTCCTTGCAGTAAGGAGCGGTGGCAGCGGGGTTGCCCCAAATGGAGGAGCAGCCGGTGGCGTTGGAGATGAACATGCGGTCGCCGGCGACCTGGGTCACCAGACGTGCATAGGCGGTCTCGGCGCAGCCGGCGCAGGAGCCGGAGAACTCCAGGTAGGGCTGCTTAAACTGGCTGCCCTTGACGTTGGCCGCGATGAGCTCCTTCTTCTCGGAGACGTTCTCGACCATATAGTCCCAAACGGGCTGCTGGTCCATCTCCTGCTCGGTGGGAACCATCTCGAGAGCACCCTTGGGGCAGACCTTGACGCAGTTGGTGCAGCCCATGCAGTCGAGCGGGGACACGGCCATGGTGAACTTCATGCCCTTGGCCTTGGGGCCCATGGCGTCGAGCGTGCGGGTAGCCTCGGGCGCGGCGGCAGCCTCGTCCTCGGTCATCGCGAACGGACGGATGGTGGCATGCGGGCACACGTAGGCGCACTGGTTGCACTGGATGCACTTGGTCTCGTCCCAGTGGGGAACGACGACGGCGACGCCGCGCTTCTCGTATGCGGAGGCACCCAGCTCAAACTGGCCGTCGGCGCAACCGACGAAGGCGGAAACAGGCAGGCTGTCGCCATCCATGCGATCGATGGGCTCGAGCAGGTTCTTGACCTGCTGGGCGATAGCGGACTTGGTCTCCTCGGAGAGCTCGACGGGAGCGGCGTCCTCGGCGGTAGCCCAGTCGGCCGGAACCTCGAACTTACGGAAGGCGGTAGCGCCGGCATCGATGGCCTTATGGTTGGCGTCGACGATGGCCTGGCCCTTCTTCATGTAGGACTTGGTAGCCGCGTCCTTCATGTACTGCAGGGCGTCCTCGGCGGGCAGGACCTTGGCCAGCGCGAAGAAGGCGGACTGGAGCACCGTGTTGGTGCGCTTGCCCATGCCGACCTTAGCGGCCAGGTCGATAGCGTCGATCAGGTAGACGTTGACGTTGTTGTTCGCGATGTAGCGCTTGGCCACGGCGGGCATGTGCTCGGCGAACTCCTCGTCGCTCCACTGGCAGTTGACCAGGAAGGTGCCGCCCGGCTTGACGTCGCGGACCATCTTGAAGCCCTTAACGATGTAGCTGGGGTTGTGGCAAGCGACAAAGTCGGCCTTGGTCACGTAGTACGGCGAACGGATCGGAGAATCACCAAAGCGCAGGTGCGAAACGGTGACGCCGCCGGTCTTCTTGGAGTCGTACTGGAAGTAGGCCTGGACGTACTTGTCGGTGTGGTCGCCGATGATCTTGATGGAGTTCTTGTTCGCACCGACGGTACCGTCGCCGCCGAGACCCCAGAACTTGCACTCGATGGTGCCCTCGGCTGCGGTGTTCGGGCAGTTCTTGTCTTCGGGCAGGGAGAGGTTCGTCACGTCATCGACGATGCCGATGGTGAACTGACGCTTGGGCTCCGCCTTGGCAAGCTCGGTGTAAACAGCGAACACGGAAGCGGGCGGGGTGTCCTTGGAGCCGAGACCGTAACGGCCGCCGATGACGGTCTTGTCGGTGATGCCGGCGTTGGCCAGCGCGGTGACGACGTCGAGATAGAGGGGCTCGCCCTGTGCGCCGGGCTCCTTGGTGCGGTCGAGGACCGCGATCTTCTTGGCGGTGGCGGGGATGGCCTCGATCAGGCGCTCAGCCTTGAACGGGCGGTACAGACGGACCTTGATGAGACCGACCTTCTCGCCGTGGGCGTTGAGGTAGTCGATGACTTCCTCGGCCACGTCGCAGATGGAGCCCATCGCGATGATGACGCGGTCAGCGTCGGGCGCGCCGTAGTAGTTGAAGAGCTTGTAGTCGGTGCCGAGCTTCTCGTTGATCTTGCCCATGTACTTTTCCACGACTTCGGGGAGAGCGTCGTAGTACTGGTTGCAGGCCTCGCGGTGCTGGAAGAACGTATCACCGTTCTCATGGGAGCCGCGCATGGCGGGATGCTCGGGGTTGAGGGCGTGCTCGCGGAACGCTTTGACAGCGTCCATGTCGCACATGTCGGCGAGATCCTTGTAATCCCACACGGCGATCTTCTGGATCTCGTGGCTGGTACGGAAGCCGTCGAAGAAGTTCATGAACGGCACACGGCTCTCCAGCGTG
>CAJMOL010000092.1 GCA_905215095.1 uncultured bacterium
GCGCTCCAGCTGGGTCATTGGCCGCGGCCACAACTTCGTGAAGACCATGCGCGCTCTCTCCGACCGCTGCGCCGACGCCGGGGACGCCCTCGAGCGGGTCACCGTGGTGGACGACCAGTGGGCCGCCTCACCTTCACCGAGACCATGGCCGGCGCCATCTTCCATCTGCTCGGCTACCGCGAGGGCGACATGGAGCCCACGGCCCCGGCGCCCTACGGCCTGTACAACTGCACCAACTCCGGCGACGCCGCCAGCTGGGCCAAGATCGCCGCGGCGGTGTTCGATCGCGCCAACGGCAACGGCGGCAGGGTGGTGCCGGTCTCCACGGCGGATTACGCCAACGCCGCCGGCCCCATCGCCCCGCGCCCGGAGCACTCCGCGCTGGACCTCTCCAAGCTCGATGCCACGGGCTTTGCGCCCGCAGACTGGCACGAGGAACTCGACGTGTATATGGACGAGTTGTTGGCTGAGTAAGCTGTTTCTCATTCTTGTTAAGCTTGCTTGCACGTTTAACCTTCGGGAGTACGCTATTCCTGTAGTGTCGTTAATAGCTTACAAGGCATGCTTTAGATTTCTGCTAAAAGGGGAGGGTGCCCAATAGAGCACCCTCCCCTTTGCGTGTGGAATATGTTGGAGCGGCCTAACCTGATCGCGCAAAAAGCCTACTGCCAGCCAGCAACTTCCTGGGCCGTGGGGGTGGTGCGTACGGCAAGCTCCGTCTGGGCATCCGTGGACGTGGTTACCGTAAACGTCAAGGTCTCCTCTTCCTGCGGGGCGAGCTGGACCTGTCCGCCGTATTGCCAGACCTGGCAATTACCGTACTTGGTCTCGGCATACGTAGTGCCGGCGCTGGACTGGATGTTTGAAATGGTTCCGTTGGCCGGCGCGTACAGCGTTACACCGTAGATCATGTTGCCGAGCGCCTTGAGCTCCGGGTTGTAGCCGGAGATGTAATGCGTAAGCGTCTGGGCCTCTTCGGTCGTGCAGTTGTTCTTTACGCGAACGGTAACGTCGTACGTCTTCGACCCGTCTGCATTTGCAGTGCCCTGGCCAACCTCGATATGGGAGCTTAGATACCAGCTCATCTTTGCCTAGGTGTTGTCATCAATATAGACGCCGAGCTCGGGAACGGTGCTATCTTGCGAGACAGCACCCTCGAGACCGAGTTTAGCGATCGCATTCTCTTCGTCTGCGTTTTCCATCCATACCATCACGCGGCCGGCTTTGGCGTCCTTGGCCACGGTTTCTATGAGGGCGGTAAGATCGACCTTGCCCAGATTGCTCATTACCTGCTTAGCAGCTGCGCCAGCAGCTTCTGCAAAGTATGGGTCTTGATCCGGAACGGCTTTTTCGAGGTACACGTTGTGGAGGAGAATTGTTGCGGCATTGGTGCCATCGATGGTGGAGGCATCGCTGAGCGTAACCCCGCCGGTGAGTGCAAGCAGGTGCTGCAGGAACACGGGATCGACCGCTATCGCTCCGTTGGCCACATCTCCCACGCGGTCCGCCCAGAGGTCGCGTACGTGCATTCCGGTAGAAGACCAATCGGGGTTCGTGGTGATGAGCTGGGGAATCTTGGTGTAGCCGTTGGGATACATCGTCTGTTCGACCTCGGTGGTGGGAAGCGTTCCCTCGCCACCGTTGAGCTTTGAAATGCCGGAGAATTCACCGAGCTCGATCTTGCCGTTCGTGACGGTGAGTAGACCGGTGGAGCCGGGGAAGCCGCCCGTGGCGCGCAGCTCGGAGTTGTTCTGGGCAACTACGACATACGTACGTGTTTGGCCATTTGCGCCGAGCATCTGCGGCAGGTACGGAGCGACTGCCGATGCGGCGTTTACGGTGTCGTTGAGGGTGGCTACGAGGGGCTTGGCTTTTTCAAGAGCTGTCTGTAGCTGGGCGATGTGCGCGTCGGGGAGAGCGCTCATCTCTTTCGCGGCCTTGTTTATAGATGGCTTGGAATTTGAGAGAACGGTGCACACGTTGGTTAGCAGGTTGATGTTGATGGATCCGTTTTCGGTAAAGAGGGTGTTGAGGCCCTGACCCTTGAGCGCCTCCGCAACGGGCGTGAGCGCGTCGTTTGCAAGCGTATCGAGCGTTGCCGAGATGGTCTGAACGGACTTCACATCGCTCCCGAGAACCGGAATAAAACTCGCGATATTCCAGAGTGCACTCGAGGTGGTCGAGTGCATGCGCCCGGCCGCGGCATCGATGTTCTGAGCAGCATCGAGCACGCCGTCCATGTTTCCGGTTTTTACGCTTTCTGAGGCACTTTGCGCGCTGGCAATAATGGAGTCTGCATCCGTTTTAACGTCCTTGACTTGCCTGAGGAGGACAGCTCCGGAGGCGCCGCAAGCGACGAGCAGAGCAACGACGATGCCTACGACGATGGGCCAGCGCTTCTTCCTGCGAATCCTTTTGCGCTCGAGTGGTTCTTCATCGTAGTGAAGATCAAGATACGGAAAGTGAGCGTATTGGGCGGTATCGCTGGGAGAATTATATGCTTCGAAAGCCCGGGGCGCCTCCTGTGCCTGCGGTATTGTCCCCGTGTCGTCAAGAGGCTTGAAGCGTTTGCCATGGTATTTCGTTGTTGTTCTCAGTATCGCTGGAATTGTGGTATTCGTTGCTGTTGGAGAAATGAGACCCCATGTGCCCTCCTATAGTTTTGTTCCAGTCCAATAGTATACGTGCGGGAGGGCTTCATGCAGCGTCTTCAATAGATGATGCATGAAATATTATGAATATCGTATCAGTAGCGCATCGAATGTTCGCCATGCTGAATATCGAGACGTTTATCCCAAGATGCGGTGCTTGATGCTAGAGAGAATGCCCCTAGTGTAGATTCGCTTGGCTTGGGCGTCCTCATCGCGCTTGATATCGAGACGCGGGTAGCCGCTCGTGTACTCTACGTTGGGGTTGGCGAGCACGTCTTGGCGCATGGCGGGGAAGCGGCGCCAGAGCTCGGCAAGGCCCGTGGCGCTTCCATAGATGGCGTTGAGGTTTGCGGCCGCTACGTAGGCGCTGCCGTGGGTGGTGGCGCGCGCATGAGGGGTGCCGAGGACGAGCTTGTCTTGCTGACGCAGGAGGAACGAGAGCTCCATTACCTCGGTTTGGAGGTTCCCGTATTCGTGGAGCTGACCGGCAATCGTTTCAAGATCGCTGCGCCGGATCATGAAGAGGTCGGGGCTTGCGGCCGAGAAGTTGCACGTTGCCTCTGCAAGGCCGTTGTAACCGCCGCCCATGTTGTCCGTGAAGTTGCGGTTGGGGGCAACGGGGGTTCCGTCCGCGAGGAGCACGGTGCCCGCTTGTGCGATGAGACCATCGGGGTAGAAAAGCTTGGGCGAGACAATGCCTACCTCGGCTCGGCAGAAGTAGGCCGCAGTGGTTGCGATGCAGCTCTCGTCGTCGAGTTCGATCATGTCGGTTGCGAAGGCGATGAGGTCTGTATCCAGGGTTTCGAGTGCCTCTCGCGTCGCCGCCCTGAGGCTCGCGGGGTTCAGGATGATGCTTGTATTCGAGATGCCGTGCGCATTACCAACAGATTTGAACAAGCGCGTCGTGTCTTGCGTGTTGTTGCTCAGAATGGCTAAACCCACGCGTGGAGGGCGCGATGCCTTCTTGTAATCCACGTGGTACACGCAGGAATTATGGGTTTCTGAAACGTGAGTTTCAATGCCTCGGCGTGAGAAATGGTTCTCCAGCGCCGTGGCTCCGGCAAGAACGGCGTAGGGCTTGGACTCCATGACGCCGCCGTTGGTGGAGCCGGCGTGCACGCGCCAGTGGTAGAGGACCTCGGGAATGTGGCAGATGCGGCGGGCATGCTCGGCGGCCTTGAGCGAAAGGTCGTAGTCCTGCGCACCGGAGACCTCGTTGGGCGACAGCTCCACGCGGTCGAGGATGTAGCGGCTCACCATGAGCATGTGCACCATGTAGTTGTGCGAGTAGAGCAGATCGCGGTTGAAGTCGGGCTTGAAACGCGGGGCGTAGCCGGCGGAGTCATCTTCCTCGAAGTTGTCCTCGTCGCAGTAGAAGAGATCCGCGTCGGGATGTTCAGCCGCGAACGCCATGTAGCGCTCGAGCACGTAGGGGGAGAGCGTGTCGTCGTGGTCGGCAAAGGCCACATAGTCGCCCGTGGCGGCGCGAATGCCTATGTTGGTATTGCCGGCGATGCCTAAGTTCTCGGGGAAGTCAATGGTCTTGATGCGCGGGTCCGCGTAGGTGGTCAGTACTTCCTGCATGCCCTCGTTGTCCGGGCTCGCGTTTACCAGCACGAGCTCCCAGATCGTATAGGTCTGCGCGAGCACCGAGTCGATCATGTCGCGCAGGTAGGGCAGCGGCGTGTTGTACAGCGGGCAGATGATGCTCACGAGCGGGTGGAAGTCTGCGGGAA
The DNA here is from genome assembly GCA_905215095.1 of uncultured bacterium. Classification (GTDB taxonomy): domain Bacteria; phylum Actinomycetota; class Coriobacteriia; order Coriobacteriales; family Coriobacteriaceae; genus Collinsella. The sequence continues at coordinate 4,388 of CAJMOL010000092.1, forward strand.
TGGAGCCTTCCGGCAGGGGCTGGGGCTTGGGATAGCTCGCGTACGCGCCGTCGATGCTGGGATTCACCATGTCGAGGTCGCGGCGGATGCGCATGCGCTCGCGGCGGCGGCCCGTCATGGTGTCGAGCGAAATGCCCTGGTAGGTAAGGGTGAAGTTGGCGGTGGAGCCGGTGGTGAGAATGGACAGGATGGGCGCGCGTCCGGGCGTTTGGGGCTCCAGGATGTAGAAGCGGGTGTGTGCGTTCGCGGCAAGCGGGGCGCCGTTCTTGCCGGTGAGGGCAAAGTCCGCGGGGTTGGGAAGCTGCACGTCCGCGCCGGTGCCGCAGCCGTGAAGCTCGGCGCGGTAGACCACGTGGCCGTGCTCGGCTTCGAAAACCTGGGAGATGTTAGCGGTTAAGGGCAATGCGGCCATGGGGAATCCGATCTGCTAAGGAGTGATGGGGTGGCGAGGCGTCGCGGGCGAGGCGAAATGCCTGCATCCCCTAAAGTATGATGTTGCGATTAAAATAATAGCAAAGGGGGCACGTTGGTGGCGTATCCTTGGTATCCTACTTCCGATATGAATATGACTTCGGGTTCTAGGAAGGCTGCTGTTCATTAAGGCTTGCTGCAGCTTAACCATGCCCTATGAAAGGTCGTCCTGCATGAAATCCGACGCTTCCGCGCTCGTTTCCGTCATCATCCCCGTATGCAACGTGGAAAAATACCTTGCTCAATGTTTGGAGAGTATTTGCTCGCAGACGCACCGCGAGCTGGAGGTCATCTGCTTAAACGATGGCTCGAAGGACGGCTCCCTCGCCATTCTGCGCGAGTTCGAGGCGCGCGATTCGCGTGTGATCGTTGTCGATAAGCCTAACGAGGGCTACGGCGCCACGTGTAATCGCGGCTTGGAGATGGCCCATGGCGTGTGGGTCTCTGTTGTCGAGCCGGACGACTGGATCGATCCGGTCATGTACGAGTGCATGCTCAGCCGTGCCGCGCTGGTGGACGTCCCCGTGGATATTGTAAAGTGTCCTTGGATCGATGTGCACGATTGGGACGATCCGGACACGCAGTACGAGCAGCAGTGCGTGTTGGCGCACCGCCTGCCCAACACCACGCGTCCCGTGACCCTGGCCGACCTGCCCATCATGGTGGAACAGCACCCCAGCATCTGGAGCGCCATCTACCGTCGCGACTTCTTGAACGAGTACGGCATTCGCTTTGTTCCGTACCCGGGCGCCGGGTGGGCGGACAACCCGTTCCTCATCGAGGCATTCTGCCAAGCCAAGGCCATCATGACGTTCGACGAGGCGTTCTACCATTACCGCTGCGATTTGCCCGGCGCTACGTACAACCACAAGAAGGACGCGGCTGTCGCTCTGCCGTTCATGACGGACATCCTCGAGCGCCTACACGTGACCGACCGCGGCATCCTCGAGGCGCACTACATGCGCGGCTTTAACTACATCCACGGCGGAATCGTGGACGATGGCTGGGAGAACCCCATCGTGCAGGACGGCACACGCCGTGTGTTCTCGCGCATGGACACCGAGATTGTGCTGGGGCATCCCAAGCTTTCCCCCAAGCGCAAGCGCTTCTACCTGGAGCAGATGGGCATAGCTGGCCGACGCGTGCCGGTGTGGCCGCGCGTGAAGTACTTCGCGAGCGAGACGCGCTTCTTCGTGAAGAGCAATGGCGTTCGCGGCCTGCTGCGCAAGGTCGGTGGTTTTGCGAACGGCAAGGCAGTCGCCGCCCGTCGAGCCAAGGAGAACGCAAAGGGGTAGGGGTCCTGCTTGTGTTCTCATGAGCGCGCACCCGACTCTCCTGATTGTATGCAGCTCGTCGAGGCAAGAAATCGCGCAAGCGCCCCTGTGTTATCATACGTTGTTCGGCAAGGGCGGCATCTGCCGCTAACGTGCAATCAATAGGGAGGCGTCGTCGGTGTCCTCACAGACTCTCGCAACCGAAAAGGCCCCGCGTCCGTATAAGAAGGACCTGCTCATCCTCGAGCAGCTCGTCACCAAGGACTTCAAGCTCAAGTACCGCCGTAGTTTCCTCGGCGTGTTGTGGAGCGTTCTCAACCCGTTGCTCATGATGATCGTCATGTCCATCGTGTTCTCTTACATGTTTGGCAGCAACGTCCCCAACTTCCCGCTCTACCTCATCGT
>CAJMOL010000093.1 GCA_905215095.1 uncultured bacterium
CCGGCAGAGCCCACGACGGCCGACCTCTATGCCCGTCGCCCCCGCAAGCGCAAGGCCGTCGTCGACCAGCTCGCCCGCGAGCTCGAGGCCGAGGACGACGCCGCTGCCGCCGCTGCCCCGAAGGGAGGCGATGAGTAATGCCTATCGGACCTGCGCGTATGCCGCTCTTCGATCACCTGGGAGAGCTCCGTCGCCGCCTGACCATCGTGGTCGTCTCGGTGTTTGCCGCAGCCATCGTGCTGTATTTCGCCACGCCCGTGGTGCTCGACATCCTGGAAGATCCCATCCGCTCCTTTGTGCCGGACGGTAAGTTCTACATCACCACCACGCTCGGCGGCTTTGGCCTGCGCTTCTCGCTGGCCATCAAGATGGCCGTGGTCATGTGCACGCCCATGATCATCTGGCAGATTCTGGCGTTTTTCCTGCCGGCGCTTCGCCCCAACGAGCGCAAGTGGGTCGTGCCCACGGTGCTCGCCTCGACGGTGCTGTTCTTCCTGGGCGCAATCTTTTGCTACTTCATCATCATCCCTGCGGGCTTTGAGTGGCTCATCGGCGAGACCTCGGCCGTCGCTACGGCGCTGCCCGATCTGGAGAACTACGTCAACATGGAGCTGCTCTTTATGATCGGCTTTGGCGTGGCGTTTGAGCTGCCGCTCATCATCTTCTACCTGTCCGTCTTCCACATCGTGTCCTACGCGGCCTTCCGCGGCGCCTGGCGCTACGTGTACGTAGGCCTGCTCGTGGGCTCGGCTGTGATTACGCCCGACGGCTCGCCCATTACGCTGGGCCTCATGTATGGCGCCCTGCTCTCGCTCTACGAGATTTCGCTTGCCATCGCCCGTGTGGTCATTACCGCGCGCGAGGGCAAGGAGGGCTTGTTTGTGAGTCGTCTGGACCTGTTCTCGGACGACGAGGACGACGAGGAGTAAATCGGTATGCACGAGGTTGGCATTGTCAACGGCATACTCGATACAGTGATTCGCGCGGCGCGTGGGGCGGGGGCCTCGCGCGCCGTTTTGGTAACGCTGCGTATCGGGGATATGACCGAGGTCGTGCGCGAGGCGCTTGACTTTGCATGGGAGACGTTTCGTGACGAGGACCCGCTCACGCGCGGCTGCAAGCTTGCCGTGGAGGAAGTCCATCCGCAAAGCGAGTGCCTGGATTGCGGCGAGGTTTTCGAGCATGATCGCTTTCATTGTCGCTGTCCCCAGTGTGGCGGCGCCAACGTGCGCCTACTGCACGGCCGCGAGCTCGATATCGCGAGTATCGAAATCGAAACCCCCGACGATTAGCCCGCTAGCCATCTGGTGATGGGGTATAAAGGGGCCAAAGTAAGGAGCGCTAAGTATGGCTGAGAAAACGATTGATATCGCGTCGCCGATTCTGTCGCGCAACGAGCGCCTGGCAGATCAGCTGCGTCAGCGATTTAATGAGACAAACACCTATGTGATTAACGTCTTGTCGAGCCCCGGTTCGGGCAAGACCACCACGATTTTGGGCACCAACGAGCGCCTGCGCGACAAGGCGGACTTACGTTGCGCCGTCATCGAGGGCGATATCGCCTCGGACGTCGACGCCATCACCATGAAGGAAGCCGGCATGCCCGCCATCCAGATCAACACGGGCGGCCTGTGCCACCTCGAGGGCAACATGATCATGGAGGCCGTTGACGCGTTTGACCAGGCCGTTGGGCTCGATAACATCGACGTCATTTTTATCGAAAACGTGGGCAACTTGGTCTGTCCGGTCGACTTTGACCTGGGCGAGAACCTGTCCATCATGATCCTCTCGGTGCCCGAGGGCGACGACAAGCCTATCAAGTACCCGGGCATCTTCCAGCACGCCGGCGCACAGCTGCTCAACAAGGTAGACGTGGCCCCGGCTTTCGATTTTGACATGGATAGGTATACTAAGACACTCGATGACCTCAATCCGCAGGCGCCGCGGTTTGCCGTGAGCGCGCGCAAGGGCGAGGGCATGGATGCCTGGTGCGATTGGCTCATCGGGCAGATTGAGCAAGCAAGGGCGTAAGTCGGCCGCCATACGGGCGGGCGTAGCCGCAGAGACACGAGATAGGAGCCTCTTTTGAAGCTCATCATCGCCGAGAAAAACGACGCCGCGCGTCAGATCGCCGAGCGGCTGTCCACGGGTAAGCCCAAAAAGGACAAGGTGTACAACACCGCCATCTACCGTTTTGAGTGGAAGGGCGAGGAATGCGTGACCATCGGCCTTGCCGGTCACATCCTTGCACCCGATTTTTGCGACAGCGTGCTGTTCGATAAAAAGTTGGGTTGGTATTCGGTCACCGAGGACGGTGAGATGTTGCCGGCCGACATGCCCGATGGCCTGGCTCGTCCGCCCTACGACACCAAGCGTAAGCCGTTTCTTGCCGATGGCATTTCCATCAAGGGCTGGAAGCTCGAGAGCCTGCCTTATCTCACCTGGGCGCCCGTCATTAAGCTGCCGGCCGAGAAGGAGCTCATTCGTTCGCTCAAGAACCTCGCTAAAAAGTCCGACAGCGTCATCATCGCCACGGACTTCGACCGCGAGGGCGAGCTGATTGGCTCGGATGCTCTCAACAAGGTGCGCGAGGTTGCGCCGGACTTGCCGGTCGCCCGCGCCCAGTACTCTTCGTTTACCAAGGCCGAGATCACGCAGGCCTTCGATAATCTCGTCTCGCTCGACCAGAATCTGGCCGACGCCGGCGAGAGCCGCCAGCACATCGACCTCATTTGGGGCGCGGTGCTCACGCGCTATCTGACGCTCGCCAAGTTCGGCGGCTTTGGTAACGTGCGCTCTGCCGGCCGCGTGCAGACGCCGACGCTCGCCCTGGTGGTCGAGCGCGAGCGCGAGCGCATGGCGTTTGTGCCCGAGGACTATTGGCAGATTCGCGGCATGGGCGCCGCGCAAGGCGCTGCCGAGGACGATCGCTTTAAGATCGCGCACAAGACGGCGCGCTTTACCGACAAGGATGCTGCTGAGACGGCGTACGGCCATGTCGACGGCGCTACGACGGCGACCGTCGCCGCGGTGACCAAACGCTCGCGCAAGCAGCAGCCGCCCACGCCGTTTGCGACCACCTCGCTGCAGGCTGCCGCCGCGGCCGAGGGCATTTCGCCGGCGCGCACCATGCGCATCGCCGAGTCCCTCTACATGGCGGGCCTCATCAGCTACCCGCGTGTCGACAATACCGTGTACCCCGCGACGCTTGATCTGGGCGCTGTGGTGAGTGACCTTGCAAAGATCAACCCGGCGCTGGCGCCCGTATGCAAAAAGGTCCTCGCCGGCCCCATGAAGCCCACGCGCGGCAAGGTCGAGACCACCGACCACCCGCCTATCTATCCCACGGGCGAGGGCGACCCGTCCACGCTCGACGGCGGCCAGCGTAAGCTCTACGACCTCATCGCCCGTCGCTTCCTGGCAACGCTCATGGGGCCCGCGACCATCGAGAACACCAAGCTCGAGCTCGACGTCAATGGCGAGCCGTTCGTGGCTTCGGGCGACGTGCTCGTGACCCCGGGTTTCCGCGAGGCGTACCCGTATGGACTCAAGCGCGACGAGCAGATGCCGCCGCTGGAGCAGGGCGATACGGTCGACGTGTTCGACATTAAGCTCGAGGCCAAGCAGACCGAGCCGCCTGCGCGCTACAGCCAGGGCAAGCTCGTGCAGGAGATGGAAAAGCGCGGCCTGGGTACCAAGTCCACGCGCGCGAGCATCATCGAGCGCCTGTATGCCGTGCGCTACCTCAAAAACGATCCCGTTGAGCCGAGCCAGCTGGGTATCGCCATCATCGACGCGCTGACGCAGTTTGCCCCGCGCATCACGAGCCCCGATATGACCAGCGAGCTCGACGGCGACATGACTCGCGTGGAGCACGGCGAGGATACCGAAGAGCATGTCGTGACGCACTCGCGCGCGCTGCTGGCTGGCGTGCTCGACGAGCTGCTCAAGCACACGCAGGAGCTGGGCGACGCCATCAGCGACGCCGTCACGGCCGATGCGCGCGTGGGCGCCTGCCCCAAGTGCGGCAAGGACCTGGTTATGAAGACGAGCGCCAAGACCCGTGGCAGCTTTATTGGCTGCATGGGCTGGCCCGACTGCGACGTGACCTATCCGGTGCCGAGCGGCGTCAAGGTCAGCCCGCTCGAGGGCGAGGCCGCCGTGTGCCCCGAGTGCGGTGCGCCGCGCATTAAGTGCCAGCCGTTCCGCCAGAAGGCTTTCGAGATCTGCGTGAATCCCACGTGCCCCACCAACTACGAGCCTGACCTTAAGGTGGGCGAGTGCAAGGTGTGTGCCGAGGCCGGACGCCATGGCGATTTGATTGCGCACAAGAGCGAGAAGAGCGGCAAGCGTTTTATCCGCTGCACCAACTACGATGACTGTGGCGTGAGCTATCCGCTGCCGGCGCGCGGCAAGCTCGAGGCGACGGGCGAGACCTGCCCCGAGTGCGGCGCCCCCATCGTGGTGGTCAACACGGCGCGCGGCCCGTGGCGTATCTGCGTGAACATGGATTGCCCGACCAAGGAGAAGAAACCCGCCCGCGGCCGCAAGACTGCGACCAAGGCGAGCACGGCGAAGAAGACCGCGGCAGCCAAGAAGACCACTAAAAAGACGACGGCCAAAAAGACGACGGCCAAGAAGTCGACTACCAAAAAGACCGCTGCCGACAAGTAGCCGCACGGTCGAAACATCACCTAAAACAAAAACGAGCGAGGACCTCAAAATCCTCGCTCGTTTTTTTATCCGGCAGTTAGGAACGTTCCTTTTCTGCCGGCAGTTTAGGAACGTCCCTAACTGCCGGCTCGGGAACGACAAAGCGCTACTTCACCTCGATGGGTGCGGCGCCGGGGTAGCGGTTCTCAAAGTCCAGACGGTATTTGTTGTCGTTGGTGCCCGCTACGTTGTCGCGCGCCAGCGGCGCCACGATCTCGTCCTTGTGGTTGGCGGGGCTGGAGTACTCAAGGCTGATCTCCCAGGCATCGCAAATCACGTCGATGCGATTCTCCAGGTCGTCGTAGAGCGTGATGATGTCTTTCCACGAGCCGTAATTCTGCGAGTCGATGGGAACGTCCAGGTCCTCGACCTCGTCCTTGAGGTCGCCGATCTGATCCTCGAGCGCCTCGGCGGCATCGCTGGCGGATTGGCGCGAGCTGCGGTCATCCTTGAGATAGTACGTGTTAAACGTGGCAGCGCAGTCGCGAACCTGCTGATCAAGATCGGAGAGCCTGCTGTAGTAGGAGCTCAGCTGGTCGTAGACGTTCTGCTCGCTGATGGTGGCGGCATCGTGGGCGTCATCGTCATCATCGTCAAGCTTGTTGGGGTCGCCCTTGACGGACACATCGTCGTCATCGTGGTCGATCTTGACCTTCTCGATGGTTGTGCCCTTGGAATCGTCGGCGTTCTTGTTGAACGGTCCGATCATAAAGAATGCGACCAGCGCGATAATCACGACGACCAGCACGGCGATGATGCCGATAAACAGAGCGTTGTTGTTTTTGGGGGCAGTAGGTGCACCGGCCTGCGGAGCGGCGGTCGGTATGGGCTGCTGCGGCGCGGAGCCGGCTGGCGTCGCCCATTGCTGCGTCGCGCCAGCTTCCGGCTGGGGAGCGGGCGCGGGCTGATGGGCGGACTGTACGGTCACGTCTGCCTGCTGGGGCTGAGTCGCCGTGGGCTGCTGCGCAGACTGAACCGTGGTCGCGGCGGTGTCGAAGGCGGTGTCGGGCGCGGCGGCATGTTCGGCTGCCTGCGCATTCTCTTGCGACTGAGAGGCCTGGCCATCATCGGTTACCGGCGTTCCGCAGCTGGTGCAAAAACGCTCGTCGTCATTCAGAAGCTTGCCGCAATGGGTACAAAACCGGGGCATGATGGTTCCTTCCATTCGATGTGTTGGCTAGATTATAAGGTGGTTCAGGTGCGGTTGGGCCGCGCCGACCCAACTGGTTATGTGAGGATGATCATGTCGCGCAAGCCCTGTCGCATGCGTCACAATGAGTGCGGCGTGCTGGGTGTCTGGCGCGGCCGTTTATCGACGGCTCGGTAGAATGCGATGGTGGGGAGTGAGTCTGTGTACTGCGGCGAGCAAGGTCGGGGTGGCGGCGAAAACGTGGAGGCGTTCCGGTTCCCGCCGGGGGATGCACCCCTCACTGCGCGCGATTGCTCGCGTCGAGTGTTTTGTGCCGGGATGTTGACCGGAGCGCTTGCCTCGGTGATGAGTCTCGGCGGTTGTGCCGCGCGCCGCAACGAGGCTGAGGGCTCCGCTGTCCCTGTCAAACAAAAAGCGAATCATCCGTCCGCTCAAAAGACGGAAGCTGTCGCCCGGGCTTCTTGGATTGCCGGCCTTCAGCAAGATATCGAAGCTCTTGCCGAGCCGTATGGTGGGTCTACCTCGGTCTATGCTGTGGCGCTTGATCCTCAAACGTTCGCGTCGCTCGATGGTGAAGTCGCTGTGGCGCCGGACGCACGACGTGTGGCGGCAAGCATCATCAAGCTTTCCATCCTCGCGTGCGCACTCGATGCCGCAGCGGC
>CAJMOL010000094.1 GCA_905215095.1 uncultured bacterium
TACCTGATCTGCTTTGCCGTGAGCGTGGTGCTCCCGGTGATTCTGATCAATCTGCTCGGCCTGATGGGCGCCGTCGTGAGCTACCTGGCCATCATGGCCCTACTGCTGGTACTGTTGATTATCGAGTACCGCCGCATCCGCCAACGCATCGAGAGAGACCGGAATCCGTACGGCGCCGAATTGCAGCGTGGCGCAGCTAATTACTCGCCAGGAAGAATGTTTGCGTAGAACTCCGCCCCATCATCGAGCCGCAGGATGCCCACGCGACCGAACTCGGAGCCGGTGGCGGCAGCGCAGTCGATATCGATGCGATCGGGCACGCCGGCAGTGTCCTCGCCGCCCAAGCGCACGATCTGCCCGCGTCCCGATTCCTCATCGAGCCCCGCCAGACCACCGACCTCGCAATAGCGCCCAAGCGATACCGTGGGCGTATGACCGCTCACCACGACCGGGCCCTTGCCCTCGGCAGAAAGCAGCCCGGTCGGCACATCCCAATAGCCGTGACGAATCCATAGCAGGTCATCGGACGACTGCACCGCGAGCATCTGCTGCAGCAGCTCGCGATCGGCATCCACCGCTCCGACGCCATCGGCACAATCGACGCCATGCTCAAGCAAAAACGCGCGCGCCGCCTTCATCTCGATTCCAGCATGTACCAGCAGATACGGGCGCTCCTCGGTCTCGACCACCGCGTAGAGCGGCAGCGCGGCCATCCATCGCACGAGTTCCTCGTATGCCTCATATTCCATGTCGTTGAGCTGCTCGCGCGTCGTCCAGCCACCGTTGATATCCCAGGTCTCGGCATCGAGAGGATCTTGGCCAATGATGGCGTCGAGCATGATCTGCTCGTGATTGCCCTTGAGCACGCGAGCGTTGGGTAGCGAGCGCACGAGCTTAATAACGCCGACCGGATCGGGCCCGCGATCGATCATGTCGCCCAGCACGTACAGTGTGTCGTCGGACGTCAACGAGATCTTAGACAGGGCCTCGTCAAGCGCACGCACGTGCCCGTGAGCATCAGATGTCACATAGATCGCCATGGTACGCCTCTCCTTGCATTGCGGCCGAAGCCCGGTGCCGCAACTAAAACTTCAAGTTGAACTTAAACGTTACCCATTGTACTCCGTTGCAATAAAGCTGGAAAGGGTTTCCGAGCAGAGGCAAAGACGGCAGCCGTCTATGACGATATCGCGCACGCCCGCAATCCAACCCCATAAACCCACCATCTTTGGGTACAAATAACCACAGACAACTGACCGTGCCACGCCAACCACCCAGGAGCGGACACTATCCATGAACCAGATCCTTCTTTTTATCGGCCTCGTCATCATTTTGTGCCTGACCATCAAACCCGTCGGCAAAAAGCTCCCCTTCCCCACCCTGCTCATCTTTATCGCGCTCGGCATGCTGTTGGGCGTCAACGGCCCGGCGCACATCGACTTTAGCGACTACGCACTCACCGAAACCGTCTGCAGCACGGCGCTGCTGTTCATCATGTTCTACGGCGGCTTTAACACCAACATCGACCGTGCCAAACCTGTCGCCGTGCCCGCGGTGCTGCTGAGCACGCTCGGCGTCGTCATCACCGCTGGCATCACCGGCGTGTTCGCGCACTTTGTACTGGGCTTCGACTGGATCGGCGGCCTACTGCTGGGCTCGGTCGTGGCATCCACCGACGCGGCCAGCGTCTTTAGTGTACTGCGCGAGCACAACCTTTCGCTGAGAGGCGGCACCGACTCGCTGCTCGAGGTCGAATCGGGCTCCAACGACCCCGTCGCCTACATGCTCACCGCCGTGCTCGCGACCCTCGCGGCGGGCGGCGACGTTAACATCCCCGTGCTGCTGGCCAAGCAAATCATCCTAGGCGTGGGGCTGGGTCTTGCCATTGGCTGGACATCCAGCCGCCTGATCGAACGCGCGCAGGCAACAGCCGAGGGTGCGCAGACCATCTTCTTGTTTGCCGTGGCCATCGTCGCCTACGCGCTGCCGAGCTACCTGGGCGGCAACGGCTTTTTAGCCGTGTACCTTGCCGGCATTGTGCTAGGCGCGAGCGACATCACCGGCAAGGTCGAACTGGCGCACTTCTTCGACACCCTCACCGAGATGGCCGAGATGGCCATCTTCTTCTTGCTCGGCCTGCTTGTGACGCCCGCACGCCTGCCGCAAATGCTGCTGCCGGGCCTGGCACTCATGGCGTTTATGCTCTTCGTGAGCCGCCCCATCGCCGTCGGTCTGCTGTTGGCGCCCTTTAGGACGAACCCCCGCCAGGTAGCGCTCGTAAGCTGGGCGGGTCTGCGCGGCGCAGCTTCGGTCGTATTTAGCCTCTTTGCCGTTGTGGCCGGTGTTCCCGGTGGGCACGACCTGTTTGACCTGGTCTTTGTGATTGCCGCGTCGAGCATTGTGGTGCAGGGCTCGCTGCTGCCGGCGGTGGCGAAAAAACTCGATATGATCGATGCAGAAGGCGACGTGCGCCGCACGTTTAACGATTACCGCGACGAAGAAGGCATGTCGTTCGTCAAGCTCAAGGTGGGAGCTGGACATCCGTTTGCCGGACGCTCGCTCGCCGACATTGGCAGCGCCACAGATATGCTCGTTGTCCTGGTGCTGCGCGACGGGGCGCACCCGGTACTGCCCAATGGCGACACCGTGATCCAGGAAGGTGATCTGCTGGTGATGGCCGCCCCAACGTTCGAAGAGCGTGCCGAGGTTACGCTGCGGGAGGTCACCGTGACACCCCACGGTCGCTTGGCCGGCCAGCGCCTGCGCGATGTGCCGCAGGGCAAGCATCCGTTTATTGTGGTGATGCTCAAGCGCGACGGCCAAACGATCATCCCCGACGGCAACACCCTAATATACGCCGGCGACGAAGCCGTCATCGCCACACTGGCATCGTAGCCATCCCCACCCATAAGTTGCGGTGAAATAGGGATTGAATAGGCTTCTGAACAGCCATTTCAGTCCCTATTTCACCGCAAGTTATTGAGGGGATGGGTTGAAAAACATTTGAATTGACACCGAAATGAAAAAAGCCGGGAAAACGTCCCCGGCACTTGGAAGCCTTCTCTTTTGAGATGACCGACTTCTTTATATCACGAACGCTAGTTAGATGCCATTCATTGAGGGCTTTATCAGGCGCGCCATCCCATCCACATGGCGCCATTTGAAAGCCGTCCGATCTCATGCTATAAAGAAGTCGGTATCCTCGAATAGAGGGACCTCCAAGAGCCGCGGGACGTCCCCCGGCATTTTTTATGCGAGTCAAGACTAAACAGTTCTCTAGAAACCACCGGCGCCATTGCGTCAGCAATTTACGAGCCGCTCTACCCAACCTCTCGGCGGCTAAGGACTTTTCGCAGGTAGTTTGACGAACATATGTTTGCTTATTATAATTATACTTGAAAGCACCCCTTATCTCATGGTATAAAGAATATGGTTCCCTCCAAAAGAGGGGCCTCCAAGAGCCGGGGTCTTACCCCCGGCATTTTTTTTGAAAAAATGGAGGCCCACCATGAGCGAACTCTCCGTCTTTGTTGACGAATCTGGCGACCTCGGAGGCGTCTCTAACTACTACCTCGTCACCCTCGTTTTTCACGATCAAAACGATGCAATCGTTGAACGCATTGACCGCTACGAGCGCGCCCTGTCGCAGTCCTCGCTTCCCAATACGCCTTTTCATGCAGGACCCCTATTGAATGGAAACGGCGACTACAAAGATCTTCCCAAAGAGCAGCGAAGGCACATGTTGAGCGCATTTCGCGCGTTCATTCAGCATCTCCCCATACGCTATCTCTGTCTGCAATACCGAATGAGCGAATTCGCCGGCAATCAAAACGGTCTCGCGGAGAGAATGAGGCGAGACCTCACAGTTGAACTTTTCGACCATCTGGAATTCTTCCAGCGATACGACACCGTTAAGATTTACTACGACAACGGCCAACCGATTGTAACGGAGGTCATTCATTCTGCGCTTGAGTACGTTCTAGCAAGGGATGTCATCGTATACCGAGAAGCCACACCACGAGCCTACCGGCTATTCCAAGTTGCTGACTACATCTGTACGATCGAGCTAACGGCTATCAAGTTTGACAGCAAGGAAGATACAAAGACTGATCGACTATTTTTTGGAACCCGAAGGACGTTCAAAAAGGGATTTCTCTTATATCTCAGGAAGAAAAGGATGAACTGACCCGGGGTTACCAGTCGTCAGACGCTCCGCAATCGTCTTCGACGGCAAAGTCGCGGAGGTCGAGGCCTTCGCGTTCGGCTCGGTCTAGAAGCTCTTGAGGGGACTCATCCTCGATATCCACTACGTCGAGCATGGCGGCCGGAAAGCCCACGCCCGCCGCGCTCCCAGCGCGATCGAGCAGGCTCTCGCGCAACCGATCTACATCAACGTCGATCTTCATGGTGAAACCTCCTACCGGGCAATCGCGACCGAACAAACCGTACGCCCCAAACATGTGAAAGCAGACCGATAGGGCTTGGTCTGCGCTTTTAAGTGCCGCACCGTGCCGTTAAGTTTCGTTTTGCACAAGATTCATGATATAGCGGCCGATTGACATTGGGATTGTGACAAAGGGGCCATCCCTTTGCCACAATCATTGGCAGAGTTAGGCAAGAAGGTACGTCTGGGGGCCTCTATGAGACGGGCGCATCGTTACCGCCTAGACGAAGCGCTCGTCTCATAGTATAAATAGGTCGGTACCCTCGAATAGAGGGACCTCCAAGAGCCGGGGGATGTCCCCCGGCATTTTTTATACGTAAAGTCGCCGCGACTCCTATTTAGCCTCTTTAGGAGCGTTTTCGAGTGCGTCGGCAATCGCCTCTATGCCCTCTCCCTGGCCCAGAATGAAGCACTTCCAGTCGATGTCCTGAGTGTGGGCAAACTCATCGGCACGCGAGGCGCTAAAGAGCATCACGCGGCTCTTCTTCCACAACAGGGCGGGATGCAGTTTAAAGTCGGTGCTCTCAATACTGACCACCGCGTCTTTGCGAGGCATCTCTAGCTTACTGCTCTTGACCAACTCTTTCAGCTTTTGGACGTCGGTGATCTCCTGACCCACAGAACAGCTGTTGAGCAGGTCCTTCCACACGCGGAAGTACGGCTTGCCCTCATAGGAAGCCCCTTCAGCCACGATGGATGTCGAGAGGCCGGTAGGCCGCTTAGCAACCGCATGCCTAACCTTGGGAGCCGCCTTGGCAGACTCGTCCGCCGGCTTCTCATCGATGCCCAGAACCTGAGCAACGTAGTCGTCATTGCCCAAGAAGTACTCCTCAACCACATCCCATCGCTCGGAATCGCTCATGGTGGAGCGGAAGAAGCCCCTAATAACCTTGGACGAATACTCGTGGCGATCGTTAAGCTCACGCAACACGCCGTTGGAATACCTGTTGTCCGAGGCCAACGCCTTGACCTTCGAGGCATCGTTGAGACGAATGAAGATCTCTGGATTGTCGCCGCCCTTTACCGTGTACGTGGCAAGCTTGAGAATCTCCAAGATCTCGGCCAGCGCATAGCGAGCGTCGAGCGCCTTGTTATCCAGATAGCGCCTGCAATGCTTGCTTCCCTCAGGAGGCTGCAACCTCCCCAGCGTCTGGGTCAGATTGCTCATGGCTGCCTGAAGCTCGCGCCCGATAACGCCATAGCGAACATCCTGCACGCGGCTATAGGTATTCCTCGAAGACTTATTGAATCGTTTGATGCATTTAAAGGACCGGTCGGATCCAAAGTGCCCGCCACTATCGACCGGGCGTACAAACGCATTCAACAGCGCAGACGGCTTCTTAACCTCCAAAGACGTCCCCTCAAGCTGATGGGTGAGCTCTTTCGTAAACTCCTTCTCCGAAAAATCGCCCTCACGCGCCAAGCTCATAAACGACTTGTGCAGTGCCTCGGCAAATGCAGACAGCGTCGACGTCGCCTCATCAAACGGCATGGAGTAATTAATGTCGAGCGCAAGGCGGTTCGAAAGCGCGGGCTCCCCTGTCGGCGAACAAATCTTGCCTGTAAAAAGCTGGCGCTTAAAATCGGCAAAGGTTAGGTCACTAAACTCGTTGGCCCACATGTCGCCAACGTTGAGCTCATAGATTGCACCCATGTCCGAAATCTTGACGGCATGCTGCCCCGCGCGATTCTCGTAGCGCGTATGGGCCTCGCTGATCTTTCGCAAATACTTGCCGTAGGACGTGGCAAAGCTATGCTCGGCAGCCTGCTCAATGCAAACAAACTGCTTGGTATACGACACCTTGGGGCGCACGACGATAACCGGGAAGTTGAACTTATCCTCAAGGTCGCGCGAGATCATCATCAGGGCCGATTTAACGCGATTGGTCTTGCGGTCCTCATCCTTCTCGTTCGTAAACAGGTAGGAGAACGTATTGGGCGATACCAGGAAGTTCTGGCTGCGGTCATTTTGCGGCGCAGAAGCATAGACCTCGTACAGCTTGGCCATGATCTCTTTAAGCTGCCACTGGCTAAACTTAGAGAGCGC
>CAJMOL010000095.1 GCA_905215095.1 uncultured bacterium
GAATATCGGGACTGGCGCGGTGATGTCCAAGCAGATGTTTCTGATTTAGAGACATGCGCTTCGAATCTTGAGATTCAAGGCCTGGCCATTACGGCGATTGACTTTGTTAACCCCTGCGCCCGTTATTCGGAGGTCTCCTTTGAGCTCGGTGACGATGCGATTCACGCTCGTTTGATCGAGCCTGTCGGTCGTGCCCGAGTGTCTGAGCGCGTGCCGCTGTGCCTGATGTTCCACGATATCGATCGGCCTGTGCGCGGCTGGCATCACATGACGAGATTTGCCGCCATGGGGTATGCCGTCCTCGCGCTGGATGACGATGTTGCTGGTGCGGACGACCTGCAGCGGGGGATTTCTTCGCCCGCTTTTGTCGAGCGCGTCCGTTGGGGTTGCGCGCTGGCGAAGGTGGCGCGCAATCTTGATGGCATGGACCCCGACCGCATCTTTGCATGGGGCGAGGGTCTTGGCGGCGGAGTCGCGCTGGCGGTTTCTGCTCTGGACGAGCGGGGCCTTGCCTGCACGGCGGTTGCCAATCCGCTTCCTGGCGGCCTCGAGGCGCTGTCGTCTCGGGTGCGCGGATCGGTGCTCATGGGCACATCACTCATGGATGCCGTGAGCGATCCCAAGGGCCAGTTTGTCGTATTCAACGGTCTTGAGTGTGACCGGAGGCATATCATCTATGCCAAATACGCTCACGAGCGCATCAATGCGTTCGAAAACGAAGTCGTCGACTTTTTTAACCAAACGTTCTACTCGTGTTCTTTGGCCTAGACGGCCTGGACACTGCCAACAAGAGTGGGCGGCATAGGGCTGCCCACCAGACAACTAAGGAGATTCTTGTGGCAACTCAGAAATTCACCGGCGTTATCCCTCCCGTCGTTGTTCCCGATACCGAAGACCACCAGCTCGATGTTGCCTCCTTTGAGCGCAGCATCAACCGCATGATCGATGCCGGCGTCGATGGCTTGTTCTTCCTGGGCTCCTCGGGCGAGGTCGTCTTCTCCACCGACGAGCGTCGCCGTCAGATCATCTCCGAGGCCGTCCGTATCGTCGACCACCGCGTTCCCGTTCTGGTCGGCATCATCGACACCGAGACCGAGCGCATGATCGAGCACGGTAAGGTCGCTCAGGAGCTGGGCGCCGATGCGCTTGTCGCCACCTGCCCGTTCTATGCCCTGCAGGGCATGACCGAGGTCGAGGAGCACTTCCGCATCCTGCACGAGGAACTCGACCTGCCCATCTTTGCCTATGACATCCCCGTGTGCGTCCACACCAAGCTCCCCTGGAAGCTCCTTGCCAAGCTCGGCGCCGAGGGCGTCCTGGCCGGCGTCAAGGATTCCTCGGGTGATGACATCTCGTTCCGCTACCTCGTTCAGGAGAACGAGAAGAACGGCCATCCGATGAGCATCCTCACCGGTCACGAGGTTGTTGTCGACGGCGCTTACCTCGGTGGTGCCGACGGCTCTGTCCCGGGTCTCGCTAACGTTGAGCCCGAGGGCTACGTGCGTCAGTGGAAGGCCGCTCAGGCTGGTGACTGGGCTACCGTCAAGGCCGAGCAGGATCGCCTCAATGAGATTTCGCACATCTGGGATGTCACCTCGGGCGTCCAGGGTTATGCCGGTGGCGTCGGCGCCTTCAAGACCGCTATGAACCTCATGGGCATCTTCGACAGCCCGACCATGCCGCGCCCGGTGAAGGCCATGACCGGCGAGAACGTCGAGGCGATTAAGAAGGTCCTCCAGGACAACGGTCTCCTGTAAAGATTCCCCAGGCACCCGATCTTGGGGCTCAAGTGGTCGGGCGTGACCCATTAGGTCAACGCCCGACCACTTTCACCCCAACCTCGGGCACCTGGGAAACCTTTATCATGCTGCGGCGATAACACCGCCTTCATTTCCTGTAGTTGTTTTTATCTCCTAAGGAGAACGACATGGAGAACAAGTACGTCTGCTCTGTCGACATCGGCGGAACTAAGATCGCGACCGCCATTATGGAGTACCCGGCTGACGGCAGCGTGCCCCATCCCGTATTTGAGGCCGAGGTTCCTACTGAGGCCCAGGAGGGCGGCGAGGCCGTCTTCCAGCGTATCGAGGCGTCCATCAAGGCCGCTCTTGAGGCGAATCCCGATGTCGAGGTTCTCGGTGTCGGTATCGGTGCCGCAGGCGTCGTCGATCCCAAGACGGGCGCCATCGCGTATGCCAACGAGATCATGCCCGGCTGGTCCGGCGTTCAGTTGGGGCCGCGTCTGCGCGAGGACCTTGGTCTCCCCGTTGCCGTTGTGGGCGACGTGCAGGCTCATGCTCTGGGCGAGGCCCACTGGGGCGTCGGCAAAGGCAAGTTCTCCGTTTTGTGCTTGGGCATCGGCACGGGCATCGGCGGCGCATATGTCGAGAACGGCCGTGTGATGCAGGGCTTCCATGGTGCTGCCGGTCATATGGGCCACATCGAGTGCTCGGCTGCCGCCGGTATTCCCTGCGCCTGCGGGCGTTCCGGTCATCTTGAGTCGGTTGCTTCGGGCACTTCCATTGGTCGTATGTACGATGAGCGCTTTGGCCGCGTCGACCCCAGCCGTCCTTCGGTCGGTCGCGACGTGAACGACCTGTGCCGTGCGGGCGACGCAAAGGCGACCGAGGTCATCCATGACGCCGGCTTTGCGCTGGGCGCCAGCTTGGGCTCGCTTGCCAACATCTTGGATCCCGAGGTTATCGTGCTTTCGGGAGGTGTGATTCACCAGGGTCCCGATTGGCGTTCGCAGACGTGGAAGGATTCGGTGCACGAGGGCTATGCCAGCCAGGCGCTCGATCCGCTTCAGGACACGCCGATCCTCATCGGTTCTCTGGAGGGCGATGCTCCGCTCATCGGTGCCGCCGAACACCTTCTTGCGTCGTTGAAGTAAACATAACTACCAAGTGCGCCTTCTGAGGTGCCGCAGATTGACGTGAAAGAGGAGCGAAGCGTACTTCGGTACGCGAGCGACGGTTTGAACGTCAAGGTGCGGTGTCTCAGAAGGCTGTTTTTGAGAAAGGTTGAGTCGAACATGACCGTTGATCCTTTGATTCAATCCCTGAAGGGTAAGCTCGTCGTGAGCGTTCAGGCGTATATGGGCGAGCCGCTTCGTACGCCCGAGACCATGGCTCAAATGTCTCGCGCTTGCGAACTCGGCGGCGCCGCCGCCATTCGCTGCCAGGGTCTTGCCGACATTGCCGCCATTAAGGGTCGCTGTGAGGTACCTGTTATCGGCCTGTGGAAGGATGGGCACGAGGGCGTTTACAT
Source organism: uncultured bacterium (assembly GCA_905215095.1). Lineage (GTDB taxonomy): Bacteria > Actinomycetota > Coriobacteriia > Coriobacteriales > Coriobacteriaceae > Collinsella. Next base: position 3,271 of record CAJMOL010000095.1, read on the forward strand.
CACGCCGACGCTGCGTCACGCTCGTGCCTGCGTTGCTGCCGGTGCCGACATCGTGGCAATTGATGCCACTGATCGCCCACGTCCCGATGGCAAGACCGTCGAGGACACCTTCCGTCCGCTGCACGAGGAGGGCGTGCTCCTGATGGCGGATTGTGCCACCATCGAGGACATTCGCCGTGCGGTTGATATGGGCTTTGACCTGGTATCCACTACGCTTTCTCACGGTGTCGCCGCCATCGACTGCACCATGGCCGATGGCCCTGATCTGCCGCTCCTGCGTCAGGCGACCGAGGAATTCCCCGGCCTTCCCATCATTTGCGAGGGTCGCGTGCATACGCCCGAGGAGGCTCGCGCCGCGATCGATGCTGGCGCCTGGGCCGTTGTCGTCGGCACCGCCATCACGCACCCCACGAGTATTACGAGTTGGTTCAAGGCTGCGCTTGAGGCGTAAGACAGGCCTCGTATCCGCTTGGGGCGGTATACTCAATAAAGGCAATTGATCGCGCGGGATCCGCTGGCCGGGTCCCGCGCTTGTTTTAGGAGGCACACATGCAAAAGGGAGATGCCATGGATGCGGCGGAGCGCTCGGAGCGCATCCCCGATATCGTCATCATCACCGGAATGTCCGGATCGGGCCGCACACAGGCCATGCACGTGTTCGAGGACATGGGCTATTTTTGCATCGATAACCTGCCTCCGCGTCTGATCGCCCAGCTTGCCGAACTCGTCGGCATCAATACGGGCGTGGGCAGGCATCTTGCCGTCACCTGCGACCTGCGCAGCCAGGGCTTGTTCGATGAGCTGCTCGATGCCGTTGCCGCGCTCGAGGAGCGCGAGATGAGCTGTGACATCGTGTTTCTCGAGGCCTCTGACGAGGTGCTGATCCGTCGTTATAGCGAAAACCGCCGCCGCCATCCCATTGCCAAGCCGGGGGAGACTACGGCCGATGCGATTCAGCGCGAGCGCCTGCAGCTGCAGGGCGTTCGCGACCGAGCTGACATGATTATCGATACGAGCCGCCTGCGCACCTCTGCCCTACGCAACAAATTGCGCATGGCGTTCTCCGAGTTGTCCGACCAGCAGCTCATGGACGTTCACGTGTTCTCGTTTGGCTTTAAGCACGGCATGCCCGTCGAAGCGGATATTATGATCGACGTCCGCTTCCTGCCCAATCCGTTCTACGATCCCGAGATGCGCACGATGACCGGTCTCGATAAAAAGGTCTCCGATTTTGTTCTGGACCATCCCAAGACGCAGGAGTTTTGGAAGGCTTGGACACAGCTGCTCGATACGGTCATGCCCGGTTATATCGCGGAGGGTAAGCCGCAGCTTTCTATCGCCATCGGCTGCACGGGCGGCCAGCACCGCAGCGTTGCCATTGCCGAGGCCACGGCCCGTTACCTGGAAGGCGCTCAGTATCATGTGAGCATCTCCCACCGCGACCTGTCGCGCGCCAACACGAAGGCATAGGCCTGCATGTCGTTTACCGCTGAGGTGCGCGACGAGCTTGCGCGCTGCGAACCCGAATGTGAATACTGCGATTTGTCGACGCTTGCCGCCCTGACGCGTGTGAGCGGTACACTTTCGCTGGCTGGCTCCGGGCGGTATCGTTTGACGGTCGCGACCGAGACGGGTGCCGTCGCGCGCACGATGATCACACTGACGCATCGCATCCTTAAGCTCAAAACGGAATTCACCGTTCGTAAATCGGTCTTGCATAAGGTCCGTAACTATCTCATTACCCTGCCCGATCAACCCGACCTGGACAAGGCTCTGGTGCTGCTGGGCATTCTCGACCGCAGGGGAGGGCTCGTCGCTGGTGTTCCCCGGCACATCGTTGCCCGTCCCTGCTGCAGGCTTGCCTATATCCGCGGCGCGCTCATCGCGGGCGGCTTCGTGGCCGATCCACGCGGCGATTTTCATTTGGAGATCGCGGTGCAGGGCGAGCAATATGCCAAGGGGCTTTGCGATCTGTTGGAGCAGATTGGGGTCCATGCTCGTGTTAATGCGCGGCGGGGGTCATATGCCGTGTACATTAAGAGCGCCGAGGAGATCGAGCAGCTCCTAAAGCTGGTCGGCGCCAAGCGCAGCGTTGCCGAGATCGAGGAAGCGCGCGCGGTCAAATTGGTTAAGAACGACGTAAACCGTCGCGTGAACGCCGAGCTCGCCAACCAGACCAGAAGCGCCGGTGCCGCCCAGCATCAGCTTGCGTTGATCGATGAGCTCGAGCAGCGTGGCCTTCGCGATGCGCTTCCGGATGCCTTGGCGGTCTTTTGCGACCTGCGCGAGCGCTATCCCGATCTGTCGCTGCGTGATTTGGGGGAGATGGCTGACCCTCCCTTGTCGAAGTCAGCCCTCTACCATCGTGTTTTACGGCTTGAAAAGCTCATTGAAGCAAACAGGTAGTTTGAAGTATCGACTTATATATGGATTTAACTGCTATTTTAGTCTTTAAAACGTTTTAACGTAAATTTGATTTTCAATTTCGAGCATTCTCGTGAAATTCAAGTCAAAAAAAAGGTATATTAGGCGAGTGGTTAGTTTGTGGGCCTCAACGGCGGGCGCTGTAGCTCGCGGGGGCCTTACGAAAGGAGACACAATGGCAGTAAAGGTTGCTATTAACGGCTTCGGTCGCATCGGTCGTCTGGCTTTCCGTCAGATGTTCGGTCATGAGGGCTCCGAGATCGTCGCTATCAACGACCTCACCTCTCCCGATATGCTCGCTTACCTGCTGAAGTACGACTCCACGCAGGGCAACTACGCTCGCGATCACGAGGTCGTTGCTGGCGAGGATTCCATCACCGTTGACGGCAAGGAGATCAAGATCTACAAGGAGGCCGACGCTAACAACCTGCCTTGGGGCGACCTTGACGTCGACGTCGTTCTCGAGTGCACCGGCTTCTACACCAGCAAGGCTAAGGCTCAGGCCCACATCAACGCTGGCGCCAAGAAGGTCGTCATCTCCGCTCCGGCCGGCAGCGATCTGCCCACCATCGTGTACAACGTCAACCATGAGACGCTGACCGCTGAGGACAACATCATCTCCGCTGCTTCCTGCACCACCAACTGCCTCGCCCCGATGGCCAAGGGTCTGAACGACTTCGCTCCCATCGTGTCCGGCATCATGACCACCATCCACGCCTTCACCGGCGACCAGATGCCGCTCGACGGCCCGCAGCGCAAGGGCAACTTCCGTCGCTCCCGCGCCTGCTCCGAGAAC
>CAJMOL010000096.1 GCA_905215095.1 uncultured bacterium
CTTGGTGAATAGTAGGGGTAGCATTAAATCATATCTCCTAAAGCGGGTGTCGACGGTTCGAATCCGCCCGGGGGCACCAGAGATTTATTGAGCCCGGTACCGCCATGGTGCCGGGCTCTTCTGGTTTAAAGCCGCGTTCATCCATGGGCGGCAATCCCACATCAAAAGAAAAGCGCCCGCTTGCTGGGGGAGCAAGCGGGCGCTTCTGAGCGAATGTGTTTGCGGTCTAAACCGCTCGGAGCAACAAGCGATTGACGTTAGTTGCTAGACTCGGAGTCGTCGCCGGAGCCGGAGATGGAAACCGTCAGCGTAATCGTGCTGTCGGTGGACTGCTTACCAGTGGGGGAGACGCCCGTAACGGTGGCATTCTCGTTGCCGCTCACAGGGTTGCCGTTCTGATCGCAGAATGCGATGTTGTAGAACCCGGCGTTGTTGAGCGCGGTGACGGCGGCGGAGATGCTCTTGCCGTACAGGTTGCCCGGAACACTGGCCTTGCCGGACTTCTTGGCGATGACGACGGTGATCGTGGCACCGGGCTTCTGCTTGCCGCTGGGGTTCCAGCTAATTACGGTACCCTCGGTAACCGAGTCGTTTTCCTGGTAGCTCACGTCGACGCCAAAGCCAGCCATGTCGAGAGCGTTGCGCGCCTGGGCTTCGGTCATGTCGGTCAGATCGGGCACCGAGGTGGTGTCCGGGCCGCTGGAGACCTTGTACGAGATGGTCGTGCCCTTCTCGACCTCCTTGCCGGCAACAGTGCTCTGCTCAAAGACCTGGCCCTCTTCGGCCTCATTGGCTTCCTCCGAAGCGCTGCCCTTCAGGCCCACGCTTGCCAGTGCGGCCTCGGCCTGGTCCTTGGTCAGGCCGACGAGCTGCGGAACCTCAACCTTCTCGGAGGGCTTAGGGCCCTTGGAGACTACCAGGTTCACCCTCGTGCCCTTGGCCTTCTTGGTGTTGCCGTTGGGCGTCTGCTCGGCGACCTTGCCCTCGTCGACATCGTCGTTGTAGCTTTGGTCGATGGTGCCGACCTCGAGGCCGGCTTCCTTGATCAGCTCGACGGCAGTCTGCTGGTCCTTGCCCAGCACATCGGGCACGGTGACCTGCTCGCCGCCAAAGAGTCCTGTGGCAAAGGCCACCACGATGCCGATGACGGCAACGGCTGCCACCACGGCGGCGATGATCTTGTTCTTGTTGGATTTGGGCTTTTCGACCTCGTAGGAGCCGGTGGAGCCCGAAACCGAGCTACGGGCGGTATTCTGGCCGCTCACGCCCGAGACGGGACGAACCATAGCGCGCGTTGAGTCGGAAAGCTCGCGGGTCTTGGTGGCACCCAGGTCGCCGGCGGCACCGATGATACGCGTGGGCTCCGAGACGTTGACGGCACGGCCCGACAGGTAGCTGTTGAGCACCTGACGCAGCTCGTCGGCGGTCTGGAAGCGGTTTGTGGGGTCCTTCTCCATGCACTTGAGGATGATGCGCTCAAGGTCGGCGTCGACACCGGAGTTGATCTGGCTCGGCGGAATAGGCAGCTCGTTGACCTGCTTGAGTGCGACCGAGATGGCGTCGTCACCGTCAAAGGGAACGCGGCCGGTGGCGCACTCGTACATCACGACGCCCAGCGAGTAGATATCCGAGGTGGGGCCGAGGTCCTGACCGCGGGTCTGCTCGGGGCTGACGTAGTGGGCGGTTCCCAGCACGTTGTTGTCTTGCGTGAGGTGGCTGTTCTTGGCACGCGCGATGCCAAAGTCCATCACCTTGATGTTGCCGTCGGGCAGCACCATGATGTTCTGCGGCTTAATGTCGCGGTGGATGATCTCGTGCTTGTGGGCGACCGAAAGCGCAGAGCTGATCTGCGAGCCGATCTGGGCGACCTTCTTGGGGTCGAGGGCGCCGTGGCTCTTGATGCCGCTCTTAAGGTCGGTACCGCGCAGGTACTCCATGACGATGTAATAGGTGTCGCCGTCCTTGCCCCAATCGTAGACGCCCACGATATAGGGGGAGGAGAGACCGGCTGCTGCCTGGGCCTCCTGCTTAAAGCGGGCGGCGAAGGTGGCGTCGCCGGCATACTGCGGCAGCATAATCTTGACGGCAACCGTGCGGTCGAGGACCTGATCCTGTGCACGGAAGACGGTCGCCATACCGCCCGTTCCCACCTTATCCTTGAGGAGGTATCTTCCCCCGAGGACCCTCTGTTCCATTCCTGCTCCTAACATAACTATTCGCTCAACGATGTGTGTAGTACCAAATGTGTGGCCGCTGGGCCCGTGTGGCGCGTTGCCGCTAACTCTTCGGCCGCGGCGCGCCTCGGGTGTCCGATTCGATCATGGGCATCACGCTCCCTGTGCGGCGAGCGCCGCGGTCAGGACGATGCCGGCAATCTTGGCCGCCTCGACGTCGTGTTTGTCGTAATCCTCCAGGGCCACCGAGATGGCAACCGTGGGTGAATCGTAAGGTGCAAAGCCAACAAACATAGAGTTGACGTTGGTGCCGCCGATCTCGGCCGAGCCGGTCTTGCCGGCGACCTTGACGCCGGGGATCTGGGCATCGGTGCCGGTGCCGGACTGGACGACGGCAAGCATGGCCTGCTTGACCTGGTCGGCCGTGGTGGAGCTGACAGCCTGGCCCAGCGAGCGGGACTGCGTGGTCTTAACCACGGTTCCGTCCGGGGCAAGTACCTGGGCTACAAAGTACGGGTCCATGACCACGCCACTGTTGGCGATGGCGGCGGCAATCACGGCGTTTTGCATGACGGTGGTCTGCGGGCCAGGTGTGTGGTCCATGCCGACGGGCTGGCCGGCGCCTGCCCAAGCGGTCTCCCACTCGGTCATAAGCGACGGGTCGGCCATGATGGAAGCCGCGGTGGTCAGATCCTGACCGAGCTTTTGACCGTAGCCAAAGGCGTTGGCAAACTGTACGAGCGTGTTTGCGCCAACTTCGTTTGCCACCTGGCCAAAGACGACGTTGGAGGACACGGCAAAGGCCTGCTGCAGGCTGATGGTTCCGTAGCTCTCGTTGGCATAGTTGGTGACCGGCGCGTTGCCGATGTCCATGGAGCCGGGCGCCTGGTAGGTGCTGGTCAGGCTGGCGGTGCCGGTCTCGAGTGCCGCGGAAAGCGTAACGACCTTAAACGTTGAGCCCGGCGTGTACAGCGCGTCCATGGCGCGATTGTACATGGAGCCGTCCTCGCCACCGCCCGACTGGAGCAGCGCATCGATGTTGGTGTTGTCATAGGTGGGTGAGCTCGCGCACGCAAGGACCGCACCGGTGCGCGGATCCATGACCACCACAGCGCCCTTGAAGCCCTTGAGCGCCTGCTCGGCAGCCGTCTGGATGCGCGAGTCGATGGTGAGCTTGGCAGTATTGCCCGGCTGTGTCTGTCCCGCGAGCGACGCGATGGCGTTGTTCCAGCTGGAGTAATCCTTGGAGCCGGTGAGCGTATCGTTCATGACGCTCTCAATGCCGGCGGTGCCGTATTGCTGGCTCACGTAGCCCACCACGTGCGCGGCCATGTTGCCGTTGGGGTAGGAACGGGCGTAGGTGCCGTCCTCCTGTTGCAGCGACTCGGCTAGCGTCACGCCGTCGGACGTGATGATGGAGCCACGCTGGATGTACTTGGAGCGGGCGATGGTGTGGTTGTTGGTCGGCATGTCCTGATAGTCCTTCGCCTTGATGACCTGGACATAGGTGAGGTTGCCGATAAGGATGGCGAACAGCGCCGTAAAGGCGAGCACCGCGCGGGTTAGACGGTTGGCAAGCGCAACGCGGCCGAGCACGCCGGATTCAGGCGTGTCGAGCAGGCGACGGCGCATGCGCGAGCCGACGGAATGGCTACCGCTGCCGTAGGAAGACGAGGTGGCAAAGCGTGTGCCCGTCGGGGCAGCGGCCGATGCGACCTGATCATCGGTGATGGCGGCCATGGTGCCGGTGCCGGTAAGCTCTGCCTCGCGTCCGGTCGCCTCGTCACCGGCGCGTAGCAGGAGCGCGACGATGATAAAGCTTGCCAGCAGCGAGGAGCCGCCCTGGCTCATAAAGGGCAGGGTGACGCCGGTCAGCGGGATCAGGCGGGTTACGCCGCCAACGATTAAGAATGCCTGGAAACTGATGGCCGCCGTAAGGCCGGTCGCGCTAAAGGCGGCAAGGTCGGACTTGGCGCGGGCTGCCGTGGTGAGGCCACGCACGGCAAAGAGCATAAACAGGATGAGCACGGCGCCGCCGCCCAAAAGGCCCATTTCCTCGCCGATGGCCGAGAAGATAAAGTCGGACTCGACGACGGGGATGTTGTTTGCCATGCCGTTGCCGATGCCGACGCCAACCAGGCCGCCGTCAGCCAGCGAGTAAAGTGACTGTACGATCTGGTAGCCCTGGCCCTGGGCATCCTTAAACGGATCGACCCAGACCTGAAAGCGCACCTGCACGTGAGACAGGAACTTGTAGGCGCCCATGGCTCCAACGGCCAGCAGCGCAAGGCCGATGATGACGTACGAAAAGCGTCCCGTTGCAACATAGAGCATCAGCAAAAAGATGGTGTAGAACAGGACGGCCGAGCCCAGGTCGCGTTCGAAGACGACGACGAGCAGGCACACACCCCACACGGCAAACAACGGCAGTAGCAGTCGCAGGCGAGGGATCTTAAAGCCCAAGATCTTGCGGTTGGAGATGGAGAGCAGCTCGCGGTTCTCGGCCAGATAGCCTGCCAGGAACAAGACGATGAAGACCTTGGCGAACTCGCCGGGCTGGATGGTAAAGCCCGCGATGCGAATCCACAGCTTGGAGCCCGAGATCGTGGTGCCGATAAAGATAGGCAGCATCAGCAGAATGATGCCGATGATGCCAAAGGTGTACTTGTAGCGCATGACCACGTCGAGGTTCTTGACCAGTGCGAGCGTTCCCACCATGAGCGCTACCGAGACAAACAAGATGATGAGCTGCGAGATGGCGAGGTCGGGGGCCAGGCGCGTCACGAATGTGATGCCGATGCCCGAGAGCACAAAGACGATGGGCAGGATGGCGGGGTCGGCGCCGGGCGCCAGGATGCGCACGGCGATATGCGCCGCGGCGAAGGCGGCGAACAGGCCGATCGGCACGGCGAGCGTCTCAAAGGAAATCGTGGCACCCGCGGTGAGCACGTACATCGCATAGAGCAGGATGACGGGGAACGCCGAGGCGATGAGCAAGAGCAGTTCGGTGTTGCGGCGACTCATAAGCGGCACTCCCTTTCTAATTCTTATCGGAGGCTTCGGCCTCGGCTGACTGTTCGGCGGTTTTCTCGGAATCTGACTCGGAGGTGGATTCCTGATTGGTGTTGTCGCGAATCGTTTGCGCGTCAATCACCTGACGGGTCTGCTCTTCGTCAATCTGATGGCGGTACTTGGAAATGGTGTCCTGCGCATCGTCGACACTCGTTTGCGGAATGCCTGCCTTCAGGCGGTTTTGCGTGTCTTCGGGCAGGTCGGACAGCTTGATGCTGGTTTCGCTTTCGAGCCAGTGGAGCTCGACTCCGAGCGTCTTGCCGGGCAGGCCGCGCCAGACGGCGACATTGCCGTGGTAGGTTCCCAAGTAATAGGAGCCGGTGACGCCCGTGTATGCCCAGATGCCTGCTATCAGCACAAAGACAAGGGCCAAGACGGTGGCGATGGTGACATTGCGGCGTCGGACGCGTTTTGCCTCGCGCATGACGCCGTCGTCGACCAGGTCGACGACCACCACGGTCACATTGTCGTGGCCGCCGGCGGCGAGCGCCGCGTCCACCAAGTTGTCGACACAGATCTGTGCGCTCGAGGACTGCGTAGCGATGTTCTCGATATCGCTATCGGGAATCATGCTCGAAAGACCGTCGGAGCACAGAATCAGGCGGTCGCCTTCCTCGATATGCAGAGTGAAGTGGTCGGCATACATGGCGGGGTCCGAGCCCAGCGCACGGGTGATGACCGAACGGTTGGGGTGGACGCGAGCCTCGTCTGCCGTGATCTCGCCGGCGTCCACGAGCTCCTCCACGTAGGAGTGGTCGCGGGTCACGCGGATGAGCGTGCCCTCGTGGAGCAGGTAGGCGCGCGAGTCGCCCACGTGGGCGATGGCGAGCGTGTCGTTTTCGATATAGGCGCAGGTGGCTGTGCAGCCCATGCCGGGCTTGCCCAGGCCGTTCAGGGCCGCCTCGATTACGGCGGCGTTAGCGGCCTCGACGGCTGCGGCCAAGCGTGCTGCGTCGGCGGACTGCGGGGCCGTTTTGGCAATAGTCTCGACGGCGATGGAAGAGGCTACCTCGCCGGCAGCGTGACCACCCATGCCGTCGCATACGCAAAAGAGCGGCGACTGCACCAGGTAGGAATCCTCATTGTGCGGGCGCACGCAGCCAACGTCGGAGCGGGCGCCCCACATAAGTTGCGTGGTGGTGCCGGCATCATAGGTCGAGTCGGTCTCGATGCGCTCCTCGGTCAGGGCCAGCCGGTCCAGCATCACGTCGCTGATGTGCCC
>CAJMOL010000097.1 GCA_905215095.1 uncultured bacterium
CATCTCAATGCCGGTCTTGCCCGTCACGCCCGCCGTGACCAGCACGTGAAAGCCAACCTGCCCGTCCGCGCGCGCCGGCGCCCAGCCCTCGGGCACGTCCTCGACAGGCGTCCCCGACGGAGCGATAGGCGCAATATCGCACTTGCTCTTGGTAATGAGCAGCGGATGGCACATGGGGATGATGTCGCTCGTGCGTTTGATGGCCATGATGCCCGCCACGCGCGCGCAGGCAAGCACGTCGCCCTTTTTGGCGCGGTCCTGCAGCACCATGGCCTGCGTCTCGGGGTGCATGAGGATGGTGCCCTCGGCGATGGCGATGCGATGCGTCTCGGCCTTGTCGGACACGTCGACCATGCGTACCTCGCCCTTGGCGTCCACATGCGTCAGCTCGTCGCGACGGGCGTCACGGGCGGGCTCGGTGGCAGCGCTGGCAGTCGGCTGCGCAGACGCGTCGGCGTTGCTGTCAGTAGCCGTGACTTTGCGGGCAGACATCGCGGCCCTGCGAGCGGCCTTGGTGGCATCGGCGTACCTGCTCTTGGCCATATGATCATCCTCCGATTTGGGACATAAATCGTTGCGTGCCCTCAATTATCGCGTGTTCCTGCGGTTTGTGGGCCACGGCATCGCGCCAAATCGAAAGTACCTGCATATCATCACCACGGCGCAGCGCCTCACGCACCGAATACTCGGCATCGCTGAACAGGCACGGACGCACGTTGCCATCGGCCGTCAGGCGCAGACGGTTGCAATTCACACAAAAATGGTTGGACATAGCGCTGATAAAGCCGACCGTTCCCGCCGCGCCCGGAAAGTGCCAATAGCGCGCGGGGCCCGCGCCGGCAGGAGCGTCGGTGATCTTAAGCGGTTCGAGCTCGCCCAGCCCCACCGCAGCGGCCCCGGCATTGATGCGCGCTCGCAGCTCGTCACTCGGCACGGTGTCGCTTGCGTCCCACAGCTCGGGATTGAGTGTGGGCGCGTGAGGGTCTACGGCACAATGCGAGCTCGTGTGCTCGTCGCCGATGGGCATGTATTCGATAAACCGCAGGTGGATAGGGCGATCGACCGTCAGGCGCGCGAGGGCAGCTACATCCTGGTTAAGCCGGCGCACAACAACGCAGTTCACCTTAACGGGCTCAAAGCCCCAAGCCAGCGCCGCATCGATGCCGGCCATGGTCTGCTCGAGCCGACCCAGGCGCGTGATCTTTCCAAAGAGCGTAGGGTCGAGCGTGTCGAGCGAGATGTTGACGCGGTTAAGCCCGGCATCTTTGAGCTGCGGCGCCAGCTTGGGTAGCAGGGCGCCATTGGTGGTGAGCGAGATGTCCTCGATCTGCGGAATCGCGCGGATGTCACGAATGAGCGGGATGATACGGCGGCTGACCAGCGGCTCGCCACCCGTCAGACGCACGCGGCGAATGCCTTCCCCCGCTACCAAGCGCACAAAGCGGGCGATTTCCTCGGCGCTGAGCAGCTCGTCGTGCGCGCGGGGTGCCACGCCGTCGGCTGGCATGCAATAGATGCAGCGGAAATTGCACTTGTCGGTAACGGCAATGCGCAGGTAGTTGATATCACGGCCAAAACCGTCATGTTGCACGCGCCCGTCCACGCAGCCCTCCCCTCACGCGGCGTTTTATTCTTCGGAAAACATAATACCCCACGAGAGATTCATGCCGACACCCGTACGACAGGACAGGTCGCTTCGAGCAAAACGGACTTTCCAAGCCCATCCTCAGCATACAAACCATCGCAACATTCGTCACTTTTCCCGTTTTTGGCAAAAAACGTCGAATGTTGTGATGGTTTGCCTGCCCACAGCACCCCGTAGAAGGACCAAAACGCCCCTAAATGCCGCCGTCCCAGTGCCGAATCACGAATTCTCGCAGGTCGTTTTGACGTTTCTGGAACGCTTCGCTTCGGTCGCACTTAAGACCCATAGCGAGTGCGATGGCGTTCGTCGCCCGGTGCAATTGCAGCTGGTGGGCAAACTGAGTCCCGGTGAGGACGATCATTCTAAAGCCCAGCGCGCTCAGCACGGTCATACGCTCCGCATCCGACGCGCTGCGCTGTTTATCAAGATGGTCCGAGCCGTTGTACTCAATCCCCGTACCGCTCGCAGGCGCATATACGTCGATTTCGAAATACCCGGCCTTTGCGAGATACTTGAACTCGTTGGGAACATCGACCCGATGGTTGAGCTCGATCTTGGCGTATCCCAGCCCTCCCTGGGAACGTTTTGCTACGACCATGATTGCGGTGGCCGTCTCCATGGGCGACCGCGCGCCATCGTGCACGCGCTTGAGCACGGCGGCCGCGCGTATGGCCCCCTGACGAGATCGGTTCTCATTGCAATAAGCAATCAAATCGGCGACGGTATACCTCTGCCCCATCTCGATATAATCGTCTGTCGACAGATGATTCAAATGGTATCGGGCGCAGATTTCATACCCATATTCCAGCTGCTCGGGCTCACTCATCCACGAACCCGCTTGGACAAAGCACATGGCCTCATCAACCACTAGAAGGCCCTCTGCCACCTCGATAAGATGGCCTGGAGGTACCGGCGCCCCAAACACGTGGCACCTAAATCCAGCCGGCGTCGAGCGCTCAAAATCGAAGTTGACGAGTGTGTCGATATGATCGAGCTCTTCTCGTGGAATACCAAGCGAGACCAGATAATCGGCAACGATCCCAACTGCCGTTGAAGCCCTCAGCCCTTTGGCATCGAGTCCCAATTTGGGCAGGCTCGCGGTCGGCTCCCCCTCGTTGGCAAGCGAGTTCTCATCGTATAGGCTGCTTGCTCGCGAGAGCGGCTCGAACGGGCGCGCCACGTTGTGGTACAGCCAGGCAGTCTTATGGGACAGGACGATCGGCAGGTCCATGAGCCCTCCAATGGAGTCGGATAACCAACCTTATTCCCCTGCCCACGGGTCCGCACACCTTCGTGCGCAAGAAAGCGATTCCACCCGTTCGAGTGGTAGAAAAACCATCACAACATTCGATGCTTTTCCTGATTTTGGCAAAAACGTCGAATGTTGTGATGGTTTGAGGCGAGGTGAGGCGCACGGAGGGATCAAAGCATCGTGCTCGGAGCGTGACTTTTTTCACCCCACTGCCAACATAAACCTTGACTCTACAATCGTTATAGGGTTTTCACTACACTGGTAGCTAAACGAACCAAACCAGAAAGTGCCCCGCCCATGGAACACGACCTCACACGCGGCAATGTCCTCAAGACCATCGCGGTCTTTGCCCTGCCTTATATGCTCTCGTACTTTTTGCAGATGCTCTACGGCATGGCCGACCTGTACATGATGGGACAGTTTAGCGGCGCCGCCGGCATCACCGCCGTGGGCAATGGCGCGCAGACGCTCTACATCATTACCGTGACGCTCGTGGGTCTGGCCATGGGAACGACGGTCATCGTCGGCCACGCCGTGGGCTCGCGCCGGTTTGACCGCGCCGAGACCGCCATCGGCAATACCATTACGCTCTTTATGGGTGTCTCGGTGGTGCTGGCCGCTGTCCTGCTCGCACTGTGCCCGCAGATCGTGGCGCTCATTGGCACGCCGCCCGAGGCAGTCGAAGGCACCGCCGCCTACCTGCGTATCTGCTTTGTCGGCATTCCGTTTATCGCCGCATATAACATTCTCTCGGCCATCTTTCGCGGCCTGGGCGATTCGCGCTCGCCTATGTACGTGATCGGCGTGGCGTGCATCATCAACATCGCGCTCGACTTTCTGTTTATCGGCCACATGGGGCTCGGCCCCGTGGGCGCGGCGCTCGGCACGGTGACCGCGCAGACGGCCAGCGTTGCCCTCGCACTCGTGTGGCTTAAGAGCCGCCGCACGAACATCCATGTTAAGCGCAGCGACCTGCGCCCCCAGCCCGAGGTGCTCGGCAGCATCCTTAAGATCGGCGTGCCCGTGGCCGTGCAGGACGGCTGCATTCAGGTGGCATTTATGTTTATCACCGTCATCGCCAACCACCGAGGGCTCGTCGACGCTGCCGCCGTGGGCCTGGTCGAGAAGATGATCAGCTTTTTGTTCATTGTGCCGAGTTCCATGGGTGCCACCGTCAGCGCGCTCACGGCGCAAAATGCCGGTGCGGGCAAGGGCAACCGCGCGCGTCAGGTGCTCAAGAATGCCATGACGATCTCGGTGGTGTACGGCTGCCTGATCACGGTGCTGATGTGGCTGGTGGCACCGGCGTTTATTGGCTTTTTTGCCAAGGACCCTGCGGTGGTCGCGGCCGGTACCGGCTATATGCACAGTTATATTTTCGACGCAATCTTTGCCGGCATCCACATTTGCTTTAGCGGCTTTTTCGCTGCATACGGCAAGAGCTACATCGGCTTTGCGCACAACGTGCTGGCCGTGGCGCTCATTCGCGTGCCGGGCGCGTGGTTGCTGTCGAATGCCTATTCCGACACGCTGTTTCCCATGGGTATCGCCTCGCCGTGCGGGTCGATTCTGTCGGCGGTCATCTGTGTTATCGCGTTTACCGTACTCAACCGCCGCGGAGCTTTTGACAAACTGATGGTGTAGCGGGGCGACGCAGGCCTGGCACCTCTCCCCTGCTTTTTACCGAAAGGAGCGGTCCCATGACCGACTCGCCAACTGAACATACCGAGGGCCTGCTCCGCATTGGCGAGGTGGCGCGCTTGTTCAACCTGAGTGTGGGCACGTTGCGCCATTACGAGCAGATGGGCTTGCTGGACCCGGCGCACATCGATTCGGCGAGTGGATACCGCTACTACGGATCTCGGCAACTCTCCACCCTCAACACCATCAGCCACCTGCGTGTTCTCGACTTGCCGCTCGCACAAATCCGCGAGTTTGTGACTACGCGCGATGTGGACCTTATGCAGCGGCAGCTGGCTCAGCAGCAGGAGCTCATCGAGCACAAGCGCCACGAGCTCGAACGTGCGTCGCGCAAGATCGATAACCGGCTTGCCCTGCTGCATGACGCCTTGAACACCGAGCTCGATACCATTTGCATAATCGATGCGCCCGAGCTTCGCTGCGCTGTGTTGCGCGAACGCGTCAACCCTACCGACGCCTATGCGCTGGAGTGGCAGATTCGTCAGCTGCAGAAGGGCCAGCACGAGACCTTTGTCTTTCTGGGCAACTTGGGCGTTGGGATTAGCGCCGAGCGCCTCGCCGCCGGCGACTTTGATGGCTACGACGAGGTCTTTCTGCTGCTCGATGACACCGATGAGTACTTGGGCGACGTCGAGACGCGACCCGCCGCGCGCTGCCTGACCATAAGCTTCCGCGGCGCGCACGGGCAAGCGGGCCCGCGCTATAAGCAGCTGCTCGGCTATATACACGAACACAACCTGACACCCGCCGGTCCCTCGCGCGAGATCGCCCTGATCGACGACATCATTAGCGACGATCCCGCAACCTACGTGACGCAGATCACGGTGCCGGTTGTCCCGGCAAAGTAAGAACCGCCCGGAAGGCATCGTGCTTCCGGGCGGTTCTTACTAATCATTATCCAGCAACTCGAATCGATTTCTAGATATCACCAATGCGGCATAATCTTGGCTTTGGTGAAAAACATGGGCAACCACAACGTCCTCGTTATCGTAGTAATAAAGCATTACATAAGAATTGACGAGGCAAGCATGGTAGCCAAGCGCTGCAAGCTCGGGTAACTTCGATAAGCCGTAGTCAACTACACCACTTTGAAGAAGCTGGAGCTGACTACGGTATTTATCAAGAAAATGCCGGGCGGTAAAAATACCATGCCCTAATAGATAATCAACGATATCGTCAACCTCTTGTTCAGCTGTAGGCAGAATCTTGACGTTATAGGCCATATTTTGCCTCAAGGTCATCGAGGGCCTCAAAGGCATCACGCGCCGTGCCGGCAGCACGCTCCCGCTCGGCCACAGCTATACGAGCCATCAGGCGAGCCTTAGCCTGTTCCTGAACCATGAGGTCATAGTCTTCAGATCGAAGTACAACAAATTTGCTATAGCCATTTTTTGTAACAGTCACTGGACCCGTAGTAGTTTCAACGAGCTCAGAAAACTTTGCGGTGTCCCGCATATCTTTAATTGGAACGCAAACGGGCATGGCACACTCCTAACATAATTGTGTACACAATTATGTTACACCAAAACGACCCCGCTAAAGTCCTAAAGCATCTTCACTGACAATCTGAATGTCATCGCCCTTGGACTGGAGTTCCAAGGCTTTCTTTACCTTACTCCCGTAGTTCTTTGTAGTCCAAGCATCGCTGCCTTCATCGCCCACAACCACGTAGTCGCATTTCTTTGACACGCCACTCAGTACCTGGCCGCCATTCTGCAAAATAAACTGCTTGATACACTCTTTTGAACCATGATAGAAAGTACCAGAGAGGCAGAATTTCTGAGGCTTCGGTAGTTTGTGTGACAAGGGGCTAGCCTAGGC
>CAJMOL010000098.1 GCA_905215095.1 uncultured bacterium
TGCTCGCAAGGCAAAAGAGCAGGGATGCGGTGCTTTTGATCTGATCAATGCAGATGTACAGAAAACTCCGATCGGAGCAAACCGTTTGATCTACCTCCCATACTTAAATGGTGAGAGAACGCCTCATGTCGATCCAAACTGCCGTGGCGTATTCTTCGGTTTATCCAGTATGCATACAACCGCTGATATGGCTAGAGCCGTAATGGAAGGGATTCAGTACTCTTTGACAGACTGCAACGATATCATCAAGGAGATGGGAATCGAAGTTTCTGAAATGATGGCTTGTGGCGGCGGTGCCAAGAATGCCGTTCAGCGTCAGATGATGGCTGATATGTTTGGCTGCGACGTTAAGACCGTAACCGCAACAGAAGGTCCTGCTCTCGGTGTTGCTATTCTTGCCGGTGTTGGTGCCGGACTGTACGAAAGCGTAGAATCCGCTTGCCGTCAGATGATCCACACTGATCCTGCGAAGGAATGCCATGCTGATCCAAAGGCAACAGCAGAGTATGATAAGTATCATCAGATCTACAAGAATCTATATACCTGCTTAAAGGATCAGTTCCAAGAGTTAGCAAAACTGTAATTGCCCGGTAATAAAACCACAATTACTATTGTATAAACACACGATTTCATAAGGTGTCAAAATATAATTTGGCACCTTATTTTTAAGGAAAATTGAAACGGCGAAAGATGCAATATCATCTTTCGCCGTTTTTTAGCCGTTTATAATTCCTTAAATTGCATGAAGATTTTTTAAGGATATGTCCATAATCGGTGCAGAATGTGTCAATGCTCCACTTGAAACATAATCCACACCAACATCGATCATATTCTGAATATTTTCTTTGGTAACATTGCCGGAACATTCGGTCAACGCTCTGCCATCAATGATCTGGATGGCTTCTTTCATCTGTTCCGGAGACATGTTATCCAACATAATAATATCAGCGCCCGCTTCTACCGCTTCCTTTACCATGTCCAAGTTCTCAACTTCCACCTCGATCTTATGCACGAAAGATGCGTATTCTTTCGCCATCTTGACCGCTTTCGTAATGCTTCCTGCTGCGCCAATGTGATTGTCCTTCAACATAACACCATCTGAAAGGTTAAAACGATGATTGCTGCCGCCACCTACTTTCACAGCATATTTTTCAAAAATGCGCATATTTGGTGTGGTTTTGCGGGTATCTAACAATGTCGTGCCACTGCCCTCTAACATCTTGGCAATGGATCGTGTATACGTAGCAATACCGCTCATGCGCTGCAGGTAGTTGAGCGCCACGCGCTCGCCCGAAAGCAGCACGCGCGCATCGCCACGCACCTGTCCCACGTGGTCGCCGGCGTGAACCTCGTCACCGTCGGCAACATCAAACAGCACCGAGCTCTGCGAATCCAGCAGCTCAAAGGTACGAGCGAACACATCCAGGCCGGCGATGATGCCATCGGCTTTGGCGATAAGCTCCACCGTGGCGGGACGCGCCGTGGGGCACACGCTCGCCGTGCTCACGTCCTCAAAGGTAATGTCCTCGCGCAGAGCCTGCAGAATCAGATCATCGACGACGAGCTTCATGGTAATGGGATTCATGGTCTACTCCTCCACGGCCTGCGTGCCGGCGGCACAGGCCAAATCATCGATTGCCAGGGTATCGGCGCTCAGGGCGCGATGACGGCCATCGAGCGCGGGATCGCCCGCCTGCTCCACGGCCAGCGACTCGCCGGTACGCATGTACCACGCGGCGCGACGACCCCAGACCAGTGCTTCGAGCAGACTGTTTGATGCAAGGCGGTTCTTGCCGTGAACGCCGTTGCAGGCCGTCTCGCCCGCGGCGTAGAGCTCGGGCATCGAGGTGCGGCCGTCCTTGTCGACCCACACGCCGCCCATAAAGTAGTGCTGCGTGGGCGTAACGGGGATGGGCTCGTCCAAGATGTCGCGTCCGTCCTCCAGGCAGCGTGCGCGAATGTTGGCGAAGTGCCCGGTCACCACGTCGCGCTCGACGGGGGCAAAGCTCAGCCACTCGTGCTCGGTGCCGTCCTGCTTCATCTGCTCGCGGATGGCGGCGGCGACAACGTCGCGCGGCTGCAACTCGTCGGTAAAACGCTCGCCGGCGGCGTTGAGCAAAATCGCGCCCTCGCCGCGGCAGCTCTCGCTGATCAGGAAGGTGCGGCCCGGTTGCGGCGAAAACAGACCCGTGGGGTGAATCTGCACGTAGTCCAGGTGCTCCATCTTAATGCCATGCTCCTGAGCGATGTAGCAGGCGTCGCCCGTGAGCTGCGGGTAGTTGGTCGAATGGTCGTATACGCCGCCGATACCGCCCGTCGCCCACAGCGTGTGGCTGGCATGGATCTTAAACGGCTTGCCGGCATGCTCACCCTCGGCGGTATTTGTCAGCTCGTCGGCGGGACGAACCGAGTTGTCCTCGTCCACGGGAACGGCGACGACGCCGGTGCACACCGTGGCCCCATCGCGCTCGCCCGTCAGGATGTCGGTCATGGCCACGTGCTCAAGAATCTGCACGTTATCCAGCTTGCGAACGGCCTGGAGCAGCTTGGTCGTTATCTCCTTACCCGTAATATCGGCATGGAAGGCAATGCGCGGGCGGCTGTGCGCGCCCTCGCGGGTAAAGTCGAGGCTGCCGTCGGCCTTGCGCTCGAAATCCACGCCCATCGCTAGCAGGTCGTTGATGACCGAACGGCTCGAGCGGATCATAATGTCGACGCTCTCGCGGCGGTTCTCGTAGTGACCGGCGTGCATGGTGTCCTCAAAGAAGGCATCGTAGTCTGAGCCTTCGGGCAGCACGCAGATGCCGCCCTGCGCGAGCATCGAATCGCACTCGTCGACAGCGCCCTTGGAGAGCATGATCACGCGCGTGCTCGTCGGCAGATTGAGGGCCGCGTATAGGCCCGCCACGCCGCAGCCGGCAATGACGACGTCGCACTCCATGTCGGGGTATTGTTTGGTTTCCACAGGAATCCTCTCCCTTGTAATGTGGCATAAGGGACTGCCCCTCATGACACATCGTTCTAGCGTGCTGCGTACTCGAGCATGCGGTCGAGCGTGAGTTTGGCCTGGTCGGCAGCCTCGTCCGACACGCCGATCTGCACCTCGCCCTCGCCCGTCTCCAGGCAGCGCACGAGCTTTTCGAGCGTGATGAGATCCATGTTGACGCAGGTGGGCTGCACCACGGGGAAGTAGAACTTCTTGCCGGTGCCCTGGCAGCGGCGCTCGAGCTCGTAGAGCACGCCGCGGACCGTCACGATAATGAACTCGCTCGCGTCGGACTCCTCGGCATACTTGATGATGCCGGCGGTGGAGCCGATGTAGTCGGCCTCGGCAAGGACGTCGGCCTTGCATTCGGGGTGCGCCAGTACGAGCGCGTTGGGATGCGCCTCCTGCGCATCGACAATCTG
Source organism: uncultured bacterium (assembly GCA_905215095.1). Classification (GTDB taxonomy): domain Bacteria; phylum Actinomycetota; class Coriobacteriia; order Coriobacteriales; family Coriobacteriaceae; genus Collinsella. The sequence continues at coordinate 3,409 of CAJMOL010000098.1, forward strand.
CTCGACGGTGATGATGTGGTGGCGCGGGCAGTAGCCCTTGTTAAGCATGACGTGCTTTTGCGGCACCTGCTCGGCTACGAAGCGGCCCAAGTTTTGATCGGGGATGAACAGGACGTGTTGCTGCGGCAGCTCGGACACGATCTTGACGGCGTTGGAGCTGGTGACGCACACGTCGCTCCAGCTCTTGATCTCGACCGTGGAGTTGACGTAGCACACCACGGCCAGGTCGTCGCCGTACTCGGCGCGCGCCGCGTCGACCGTCTCGCGCTTGACCATGTGAGCCATGGGGCAGTCCGCGCCCGGCTCGGGCAACAGCACGGTCTTGGTGGGATTGAGCAGCTTGGCGCTCTCGCCCATAAACTCCACGCCGCACAGCACGATGGTCTGCTGCGGCAGGCTTTTGGCGAGCTTTGCCAGGTAGAAGCTGTCGCCGACGTAATCGGCAACGGCTTGGACCTCGGGCGCCACGTAATAGTGCGCCAGGATTACCGCGTCACGTTGGGTTTTTAGTTGCTGAATGGCCTCGACGAGCTCTGCGGGCACCAGTGCCGCGCGTTCCGTTGCCGTCGTTGCCGATGCCAGGCCGGCCGCGATATCGCGTGCAAGCTCCGACGCATCCATGTTCGCGCTCTGTGCCATCAAGGCCCCTCTCTTTTGGCGAATCTTGGGGCTTTAGTATGACACCTAGGTTTACAGCTGACAAGACAGCTGTAAACCTAGGTGTAAAGTTGAAATAAAGATTCAATCATGCGGCAGGTCCATTTTCGAACTGGCAAGCTGAGGATAGTCGAGCCTTCGATAGCGCAGGAGGCATCTTTCGCCACCGCAATACCGCTCGGCGCGAGTTGCGCACCGTGGGGCGCAAACGGGGTGTTCCTCCGCGGGCGGCGCGCACCCAATGTGGCAAAATCGAACTACTAGGGGGGCCCGAATGCTCAAGATTATCGCCTGCGACGACGACGTCGCTTTTCTAGATAGACTGCACCGGATGATCGACCGCTGGTCGACCGAGACGGGTACGGCAGTCGACGTTGCGCTTGTCACGCGCGGCGAGGACTTGCTGGCCCGCCATGCTGCATCGCGTGCCGACATCATTCTGCTCGACATGATCATGCCGCTCGTCAACGGCATGGGCACCGCACGCGAACTGCGCCAGGCCGACACCGCCGTGCGCCTGGTGTTCCTCACCTCGTCGCCCGAGTTCGCGCTGGAGTCCTACGAGGTCCGCGCCTTCGACTACCTGCTCAAGCCCGTAGCGTACGAACGCCTGGCGCAACTGCTCGACGAGCTTTCGAGCATGCGACCCGCCGCGACCGATGAGCTCGTGACCAAAACGTCCTTTGGCTACCATGCCCTGCGCCTGTCCGATATCGAATACGCCGAGGCCCGCAACAAGCACGTGGTATTCCACCTGCGTGACGGGCGCGATATCGAGGCGCTCGAGCCGTTCCGCAACATCGAGGACCAGCTAGCCAAAAACGCGAGCTTCTTCAAATGCCACCGCAGCTACCAGGTCAACCTGCGCAATATCGACCACTTCAACCGCACGGATATCGTCATGCGCTCGGGCGCTTGCATCCCGCTGGCGCGCAGCTGCAAGCAGGGTTTCCAGGATGCCTACTTTGCGGCACGGTTCGAGGGCGGGAGGCGCTGATGCTCCCTGCGGTCGAGATGTTACTTTGGGCAATCCACCACGCAACGACCCTGCTTTTTGGCGTTTTTGCCTCGGCGGCGCTCTGCGGTATCGAGATCAACCGGCGTCATGCGCTTGAGCTGGTGATGGTCGGCGCCGTAACCGGATGCGCATTCAGCCTCGCCAATGCCGTCGGCGGCGAGCTTTTCGCCCGCCAGGCATATCCACTCGTCGTGCATTTGCCGCTCGTCATCTATCTGTGCGCGCGCTATTGCCTGAGCCCGCTGCTCGTTATGCTGGGCGTTACCAGTGCCTACCTGAGCTGCCAGTTCAGCAACTGGATGGGCATCGCCGCGCTCGCCGCCACCGACTCGCAAATCGCGTACTACGTGGCACGCATTATCACCACGGCCGTCGTCTTTGCGATCCTGCTGCATTGGGCCAGCGACATCGGTCCGCGCCTGGCGGTCAAAACCCCCACCGAGCTCGAAATTCTGCTCATCCTGCCGCTCATCTACTACATCTTTGACTACGCCACCAACGTCTACACCACGCTCTTCCACTCGGGCTCCGTGGTGACGGTTGAGTTTTTGGCGTTTGCGCTTTGCGCGTTCTACCTTATGTTTCTTGCTGTGTATCTACGTGAATACGAGGCAAAGGAAACCGCCGAGCGCGAGCGCTGGATGCTCGCGACCCGCGATAGCGCAGCCATCAAAGAGCTCGAGGCTTGGCGCCAATCTGGACGCGAGCTTTCGGTCCTCCGCCATGACATGCGGCACTTCCTGCGCGGCCTTGCGGCTTTGATCGAGGAGGGCCACATCGACGAGGCGCTCGAGCGCATCGATGAGCTCTGTGAGACGAACGACCGCACCGCCGTGCGCCGCTACTGCGCCAACGACACGGTCAATATCGTGCTTTCGTCATTTAACTCCGATATCAACCGAAACGGCATCGCCGCCGATTTGCGTGCCGCCGTGCCCGAGAGCGTCCATGTAGCCGACGTCGATCTGTTTAGCGTGCTCTCGAACGCCCTGGACAACGCCATCGTCGCCGCAAGCGCCGCTCCCCAGGGCAAGCGATTTGTCGATCTGGACCTGCGTTGCGAGGACGGTCAACTGCTCCTTTTGGTCTCCAACACGTTTGGACGCCCGCCGCGCATGGTCGACGGCATGCCCGTAGCCGGGCACACCGGACACGGCTTTGGAACCAAGAGCATTAAGCTTGCCGTCGAACGCATGAACGGCAACTGCCAGTTCCGCATCAACGGCGACCGATTTGAGCTGCGCGCCGTGA
>CAJMOL010000099.1 GCA_905215095.1 uncultured bacterium
TACACTAACGCTGACTCGAAAGGCCTTATCTCCTGCCCATTTTTCTCTGCACAATTGAAGTCTGAAGTGGTTGGCCATACGTTGTTGTTATGATCGATGAGATTGACTTTCATTTGCATCCCCGCTGGCAGGCGCGGATTCTCGAGGACCTGGTTCGCATATTTCCAAACGTACAGTTTATACTTACAACGCATTCACCTGTTGTGGTGGCGTCGGTACCTCGCGGTAACATCCGCATTCTTGGAGAGGACGCTGCAACGGTGCCTGCTATGGAAACGCGTGGACGCGATGCCGGGGATATTCTCAACACCGTCCTGGGCGCATCCTCTCGACCTGAAGAGGCGGGTCGATTGTTCGATTTGTTCCAAGAGGGCCATACGCAACACCCCCGATACGACGTTTAATTACACAGCGTTGCGCGGAGAGAGCAAGCGAGAAGTTCTGGAGGCCTTGCTTGCAGAGCAGGGCCATCTCTGCGCTTATTGCACGTGCAGGATCGGCGTTGGTGATCGTCTGGCTACGATTGAGCATTTATTTCAACATTTTTGTTTCGATGGGTTAGTTTTGCCTGAATGTATCCCCTAATTCGATGAATTCTCTTTACATTATCGATTGTATAGCCGCTTATAAAGCTATATAAACTTATATACTAGTTTATAAATCTATATAAGCGACGTTTGCCTGAGGATTCTGGTTATGGACAAAGCCAAGTTCTACAATCCATTTCGTCCGACCGCCGGTGCGGAGCCTCCTCGAATCATCGGTCGTGATGATATCTCTCTCGAGTTCGTGGAGGGTCTCATGTCCGGCGTTGGCGCCCCCGCACGTCTTATGCGAATCACAGGCCCGCGCGGGTCGGGGAAAACGGTTCTTCTTTGCGATCTGCGCGACCGAGCGATTGAACTGGGTTGGAAGGCCGTTGTTGTTTCGGCTGGTCCGCGTTTGTCGCACGATCTTATGGAGCAGATTCAAGACCAACTGACTTTTTCCTCCGCTTCGCTTGGCGTTAACGTTGGTATTGCTTCTGCCAAGTTGGACATTTCTTCAAGCGAAATGAGCCTTCGGGCAAAACTAAAGCAGATTGCACAGGGCTCAAAGGGCCTGTTCATCGCTGTTGATGAAGTCCAAGATGCCCCAGTTGAGGAAATGCGTATTATTGCCTCAACAGTTCAATTACTCATTGGGGAGAAAGCCAACATCGCTCTTGCCTTTGCCGGATTGCCATCGGGCGTTATGGATCTCATTAACGGCAAGGCACTTACTTTTCTTCGCCGCGCGGTTCCCGAAGACCTTGCTCCTATCAATCAAATCGAGATTGCACTTTCTTTGCGTGATAGCTTTAACGCGACCGGTCTTTCTCTCGACGGGGATTTGCTATCAAAAGCGGCGAGAGCAACAAAAGGTTATGCGTATTTAGTTCAACTTGTTGGGTATTCAATCTGGCAGCGCGCCAACTTTCATCGGGAAAAATCAACTCTCGTTAGTGAGCGCGATGTTGATGAAGGTATCCTGCTTGCCGAAGCTCGTTTCCACGACGTGGTCCACGAGCCTGCAATTTCGGGTCTTTCCCGTAATGAAATCAACTACCTGTATGCCATGTGCGAGGATAGTAGGCAATCCAAGACCTCGGATTTAGCCAAACGCCTTGGTAAAAAGACGAGTGAGCTGAGTTCTGTTAGGGCCAAGCTACTTTCACGAGAAGTTATCCAGGCGCCCCAGAGGGGCTATGTTCAATTTGCTGTGCCGGATTTGGACGAGTATCTCAAAGATAATAGAGATGAGATTCTATCGAGGTATTAAAGCCCCAGATTAAATCCTCGAGATTCACCCCCTCATCCTCAAAAAAAGTGCTTAAGACAGCCTTAAAGGCGCCTCGTCTTGCGTTGACAGCGTACAATGCGCATGTTTGACTATGGCAAAAGTGATTTTTAAGGGAGGGGGCGCGCCATGGAGGTGCTGGTTGTTGGCAACACCGCATATGTTGACGACGACTTTTGTGCCAAGGCGTTTCCCGGTGACCATGTTCAGGTTGTAGCTGCCGACGATGCGCAGCGCGAGTCATCGTCCCACGGCTCGTGGAAAGAGCTGCTGCGCCACCTGGACCAGGCTTATGAGTTCGACCGCGTGGTCTACCTCTCTACTTATCTCACTCCGCATACCGAGACTTTTGGCGACATTGAGCTGCTGCGCTCGGTGTTTCGTGCCTGTATGGGCCGCCGTGTGCAGCTGCTGTTTGTAGCGGGGCCTGCGGGCGCGGAACGTACCGGTGGCGCGGCGAGCGCCGACGATGCCCCTAATGCCACAGATGCTGCCGCCCAAACGGGTAAGGGCATTATCGCCCGCGCGGCCAATGATCTGTGCCGTTACTATGCCTCGCAAGATGGCATTCAGGTCAAGATTCTGTGCACGCCCTATCTCTATACAGCATCCGCGGCGCTCAGCGACCCCTTCTTGGTGCCGCTGTTCGAGGCGTGCTCGACCGGGTCGGTCGCGCTCCAAGGTGCCGCGGACGCGCCGTTTCCCCTGTTGTGCGCTGAGGAGCTGGCGGTGCTGGTACACCGTGTCTTTGACAGTTGGGATGCGACCTTTGAGACGCTCGATGTTGCAGATGCTTTCCATCGCACAACGGGCGACTTGGGCGGCGCGCTCCAGGGCCTGTTCCCCGGGCTGTCCGTTGCCTATGGAGAGTCGACCGGCTATGCGCTGCCCGCAGGCGATGCCGCTCGCAAACGCTATGGCTGGTTTCAGCGTTACGACCTGCTGCGCGACCTTTCGACCATCCACGCCCGCTGGGCTAACACCCGCACCAAAAAGGCCAATCCCTTACGTGCGGCCATCGATCGCATCCAGCTGCGCGCGCTGCCCATTAAATGCCTGGAGACGGGCTTCGCATGTGTGCTGTTCGAGGTGCTGGAGCATCTGTTCTCCCAATCTGCCCAGCTCAACGTGCTCGACTATCGACTGCTCTATGTGGTCCTGATTGGCACGCTCTACGGGCTCGACTTTGGCCTGGTCGCCGCGCTGCTGGCGTCGATTGGTCTGGCCGTGAGTTATTTTGCCCTGTACGGCTATACCTTTCAGGGCTTGTTCTATGAGCCTTCCAACTGGCTGCCGTTTATTGCGTACTTTGTGGTGGGCGCCGTGTGCGGCTATGTACAGCTGCGCAACAGCGAGGCCGTTAAGGCGGAGCGTGACGAGAACGAGCTTGTGCGAAACCGTAACACGTTCCTAACGCGGCTCTATCATGACGCGATTGAGGACAAGCGTGCCTATAAGCGACAGATTGTGGGTCGCCACGACAGCTTTGGCAAGATCTTTGCCGTGACGCAGGAGCTCGACGTACTCAACCCGCGTGATATATACCGCAAGTGCTGCGAGCTGCTGGGTGAGATTCTCGAGAACGATTCGGTGACAATCTACCATGTTTCGGGCGGGGCATTTGCGCGCCTGGTAGCGGCGAGCCCGGCGATTTCCAACAATGTGCCGCGCTCGCTCTCGCTCGACGACCTTGCGCCCGTGCTCCAAGGCTCGATCTCTGGTTTGTGGGTGAACCGCGCACTGACGCCGGGGCTTCCGATGTTTGGCTATGCGATCGAGCGCGATGGAGCCCCCGCCGTGTTGATCTTTGTGCGTCACGTGGCCGAAAGCCAAATAACCCTGTACTACCAAAACCTGTTCCGCATCCTGTGCGGCCTGGTGGAAAGCGCGCTGGGACGCGCCTTCGATTACGAGGCCGTGGCGCAGGATAAGCGCTGCGTTGCCGGCACGTGCGTGCTCAACCACGATGCCTTTGGCCGGGAGCTTGCCGCCGAGCAAGCGCTTGCGGACAACAAGATGGGGAGCTTCTTGCTCCTGCGCGTGGTGCCGGGCATGGAGCCTGTTGGCGAGCTGGTCGGCGCCATTGGGTCGGCGATTCGCGAGAGCGATGCTGCAGGCCTGGTCGATGGCGACACGCTTTACCTGCTCATGCGTCAGGCGACCGAGGCCGACCTTCCCGTTATTTGTGCGCGCTTGGACGCCAAGCACATTACGGTGGAGCCCGTCGACAGCGAGGATGTTGTGGCCCTGCTGCAGCGCATTGCGCCCGCTGGTAACGGTGAGGGGGAGGCCGCTTGATCTCGCTTGTCGTTGCTGCCGTACTGCTATTACTTCATGCGCTGGTTTGTCTGGTGCTGTGGACGCTTATGAAACTGGGCCTGCTGCCGGTTCGCGGGCACATGCTTGCCGTGATGGTGCTCGTACCGCTGTGGGGCCCGTTGCTCGTGGTGCTGCTCTCGCTGCGTAGCGCGGTGTTCGGTGACGACCTTAAGGATGCCACGCTGGAGTCGCTGCGCATTAACGACGACATGCATCGTAGCATGCTGGTGCAGGGGCGCGAGGGCGATGATGGCGTGGTGCCGCTCGAGGAAGCGCTGATCGTTAACGACCAGGGCGACCGCCGCCGTCTGATGCTCTCCATGCTTACCGAGGATCCGGATGCGTACCTGGCACAGTTGCAGGCAGCAAAACTCAACGACGATGTCGAGGTCGCGCACTATGCCGCGACGGCGGTGGCGCAGATTTCCAAGGAGTCCGACCTTAAACTGCAGCAGTTGGAGCGCGCGTTTAAGACCGATCCAAGCTCGCATAACTTGGATGCGTATTGCGACTTTTTGGGCGCCTATTTGGACTCGGGTTTGGCAGAAGGCCGCGTGGCACAGATTCAGCGTCAGCAGTATGCACGCCTGCTCGCGCGTCGTTGCGAACGCGAGGACGGGCCTGCGCTGCGCATTCGCTATGCCACGGCGCTGGCCGATGCCGGCGAGATCGATAAGGCAGAGGACGTCGCTAGCCAGTTGGTGATCGATGCGTCAGACGAGCAGGACGTGTGGATGCTCTGCTTGCGCTTGGCTGTGATTCGTCGCGATGGGCAGGCGGTGCGGCGTGTAGTCGACGCGATCGACAAGCAGCACGTGTATTTGAATGCCGAAAATCGTGAGAGGCTGGCATTTTGGCGTGAAGGAGAGGAGGCCCGATGAGCGTGGTGCAACATATCCGCGAGCGTGCGGGCCATTTTCGCTGGATGGGGCTGCTCGTGGTATGGGCTGTCTTTATCGCCATGGCCGCCGTGCTACTTGTGGAGCGAGCCGGCGTGCAGTACAGCGCCGGACAGCACAAGCTGGGCATGCTCGCCGCCAATGACGCGGTACCGGCAAGCTCGGCGATGTTTGGCCAAAAGCCCACGTGCTTGGTTATTACCGACTCGGACCAGGACGGTGTCGAGGACGTCAAAGAGCAGTTTGACCAGATTCTGCTCGACATGAAAATTGCCCACCGCGATGTGGATATTGCCACCGATGGTGCTGATGCGATTCCTTCCCTCACATCCTTCGACCGCGTGATTTTACTGATGCCTTCGATCGATGGGCTCGGTACGCACCTCTCCGACATTATGAGCTGGGTGAGCGCCGGCGGTTCGCTGATGCTCGCCATGACGCCGGACAATTCGAGCTATCTGCAGGCAATCGGTCCCAAGCTGGGCATCGATTCTGCCGGCTATGAATATACGGCGGCAGAGAGCATCGTGCCGAGCGAGGACTTTATGATCGGCGGCGGCCAGCGTTATGAGTTATCGGATCCCTTCGATTCGTCGCTTTCGGTTTCGCTGCGTGAGACGGCCCATGTGTGGGCTAAAACCGGCGACACGGGTACTCCGCTTATTTGGTCGAGCGATTGCGGCACCGGGCGTACCGTGGTGTGCAATATCGGTATCTACGACAAGGTTATGCGTGGTTTCTATGCCGCGGCCGTGAGCCTGTTGGGCGATGCCACGGCCTATCCGGTCATCAATAGCGCGGTGTTTTACCTGGACGATTTCCCGAGCCCCGTTCCCTCGGGCGACGGCACGTACGTCAAACGCGACTACGGCCTTTCTATCGCCGATTTTTATGCCAAGGTGTGGTGGCCCGACCTGCAAAAACTCGCGCAGCAATACGGCATTCGCTATACCGGCGTGATGATCGAAAACTACGAGGATGTGGTCAACCAAACCGAGCCCACGCGCCAGGCCGATACCACGCAGTTCCGCTTCTTTGGCGGCATGCTGCTGCAGATGGGCGGAGAGCTGGGCTTCCACGGCTATAACCATCAGCCGCTGGCACTCTGGGACACCGACTATGGCACGTTGTACGACTACAAGACATGGAAGAACAAAGAGACGCTTGTTGCATCGCTCAACGAGCTTATCGCCTTCCAAGACGACGTACTGCCCAATGCGCACGGCTCGGTCTACGTGCCGCCGTCGAATATCCTTTCGGCCCGCGCCCGCAAGATTAT
>CAJMOL010000100.1 GCA_905215095.1 uncultured bacterium
GCACCACCATTTTGCCGTTAATGTTCTCGGGCGCGCCCAGCTCGATGCTCGACGGTGCTTGCGGAAAGCGGAGAACTTGACGGAACGTCAGGCTATCGCCCGAAACGTCCGACCACAGGGTAAAGCACTCCAGCGCAACCTCGGCCTCGCTGCCGAGCGCCTTTTCTGCGGTGGTTCCGCGGCGGTGGAGGTAGGCACCCGACAGGCGCCCGTCGACCAGCGTCTTGCCCACCGTGATACGCGGGCACTGCAGGCAATGGCAGCCATCCTCCTGAAGGCGGCCGCGCGAGATGCTGCGCCACGACGTGTGCGACATCACGCGAACTCCGTCGTTGCTTATGCGCAGGCGCACAACGGACAGTATGCCGGCTGTGCTTGCCGTATCGAAAAGGGTGTTGTCGCCGTCAGGGCGCTCGCCCGAGACCAGCAGCACGTAAGCGTCCTGGTTTTCTCTTCCGTCCGTATATTCCACTACGTCGAAGTCGTAATCGAATATGCCGTCGCGCTCCACGTCGCCTTCGCCAAAGCCAAGGGGGAAGTCCACGGGCATGGGGGCAGACCACGTGCCGTTTGCCTTTGTGTGCACCACTAGGCGCGAGCGGCCATTGTCGCCGTAGCGCACCGAGGCGATACGGAACAGGCATTCTACGCTGGCGATCATTGCCAGCTTCATGTGAGCTTCGCTGAGCACGCCAGTAAACAGCACGTTGTCGCTCGAGGGCTTGATGCCGCCACGCTCGTCCTCCGATACACCAGCAGAATTGGCGTTGGGGTCCGCAACGGCGTCCTTCGCCTGCCCGATATGGGTGTACGCATACATCGGCGCGGCGTTTTCGTCGTTCTCTATCAGTGCATGGACGAAATGCTCGATCTGTCCCGTGTCGTCGCTTTCTGCATCCGCCTCGAGCTCAATGCGCGTGACCGCTTGATCCCAATCGCGCACGACAGGCGCGACGTTTACGGCGGTGGCCTTAACCTCGGCGCGTGCGAGTAGCTCGGCGTTGGTGACGATGGTGGCCGATGCGATAAATTGCGGCACGCCGCCCGCCTCGATGTTGCTGGGCGTGCCGAAGCGGGCATCCAACGTGTAAGGCGTATCTCCACCCAATGCGAGCTCAGAGCGCTGGAGCACATACTGGTTGCCATTGTTCACCGACATATTCCACGAATCGAGGAGTGTGGGCCACGACCCCGACCAAGCCTTGGTGGTCCACTTGAACATTACGAACTGGAGTATCACATCGACATCGACGTCTGCACCAACGCGCAGTCGCGGAAGCTGGTGTCCATCTGCCTTCTCGTACCCAATGAACAGCGTGAGGGATGCGGCGCCGCGCACGGCAGACGAAGCGACGCCTGCAACGCCGGCTCCAAAGGTGACAGCAAGCCCGATCTGGATGGTGAACGAGCCCGACGTGTTTGAATAGTCGAGCGAAATGTTTTTAAAAAACGCCGCGCCGCTGCCGTGCGTGTGGGCACCCACGGCGAGCGCCAGCTTCGCCAGCACCCAGGGGTTGACGTTTAGGAAAAACGGCACCGGTCCCAAGGTGAACTGCTCGGTCCAATTGAGGTCGGTTCTTACCTGGAAGAGGGCTTTAATATTGCCGTATGCGGGGTCGTTGTTGCTACCCCAGGTTTTGCCCACCCAATCGTAGGCGAGCGAGCCGTACAGCTGTGTGGCGATATCCATCGTGAACAGCGGCGTACAGTGGTGGCGAAGGAGCTTGGTGTTTCTTGGATCGGTACCCGAACCGGCACTCATACTCTTATATTGATTCCACTTCCCCTCCATTTCGTCGAGGTAACGGTTTGCCTGCTTGGCACCCGACTCGCGCGGTGACTTCTTCCAGTACTCTGGATCAGGGTTACCCGAATCGTTCATGTAACCGACCGGCTTGTATCCTCCGCCAAACAGTACGTACCCGGCAAACGAGAAATCGAACAAAATGGGGAACGAGGGCATCCAGCAGGTGAACTTGTTGCCGCCGATGCCGGGAAACGCCGCTGGGAAATCAAACGGAGTGATCTCTTGGTCCATAGTGGTGGGAATGATGGTGGTCGAGCCCGATTCCGCCTTTGCGGCCGGCGCGGTGACAACGGCCATGGGGGAGGAGAGCGTGTAGGTTTTACCCTGATAGTCGAGGACGAAGCGCAGCCTGCGCCCTTCTTCCAGAAGGTTTGACGCTGCATCGAGGAACTTGTCTTCGAGTGTGAACGTTGCCAGATTGTCCGAACCCGATGCACTGGCCTTGACTTGGCCAATCTGCGTGACGGTTTCGGATGAGCTGCCCGCAGCGGGCATCACTTTATTGATATGTAACGTTGCCTGCCCGCCCTGCGGCAGATGGGCCTGCACGGTAAAAGCGTGCGTGTTGGGCTGGTCGTTTGCCGTGTCGTCCTTCGGCATTGCCATAAACGTGGCGTCGGCGTACTGGATGTCCCATTCGTCGAATGTGAGCTGGCGAAAGTACGGATCGCTGTCGGAAAGCGGACGCGTGGGCGCGGTTATGGCGGTGCCGCCCTGGATACGCGCAAGGGGAATCTCGACATCACGGTAGCCCGCCATGCTAATGGAAATGCCGCCGTTAAAGTCGTACGCGTCGAGAAGCGTTGCCTCGTCCACGTAGCCTTCCGAAAGAGGGGCGATCTCAAAGATGGCCGTGCCTTCGTCATCGGTCGTGGCAGTGAGCTGCTTGCCTGCGGCATAGCGCGATGTGAGCGTGACCTGGGCACCCGTGATGGGTGTATTCTTGTTGGCGACGTCGACCACGACCACACCGAACATGGTGCGCGAGAGAACGAGCACCCTGAAGGGGTCTTTTTCGTCGGCATGGGCTTCGGTGGGCGCGAACGGCAGCAGGAATGCATTTTTGCTTCCTGGCACGCGAGGCAGCATGATGCCTGCCAGCGAGGATGCTCCGGCGATAAGTAACGAACGGCGATCAAGCATTTTGGGCTCCCATCCCGCAAATATCGGTGGAAATAATCCAATTTTGCGAGAAGGTGCCCCGTGGCGGTAGTGCCGTTCGATGGCCAAAGTGTCCAATTTAAGCGCGCGAAAGCGTCAAGCCTCCGGAGTGCTTTCGATACGCCGGGCAGCCCGGTCGCTAACGCAACATATGCGCGACCAGCTCGGCGCGTGTGCCGATGCCAAGCTTTGCGTATACGCCGGATAGGCGGTTTTTGACGGTGCCCGGCGATACTCCCATATGGCGTGCGATTTCGGCGTTGGTCCATCCGCGGCAGGCGAGCATGGCCATGGTGAACTCCGTGGTCGTTAAATCGTCGGCAACGTCCTCGCCCGAATCGGGGTTGTGGATGCGCCGCCAGCCGTAGCTGAATCGATACGTAATCTCGATGATACGTGCGAAATCGTCAGGGTATTGCGATTTTAGGCATGCCTCGATGAGTCCCTGCAAAAGGCCGTGGTGCTCGCCAATGAGCTCGATAAGGCCGTCGGGACGCGCAATGTTCCAAGCAACTCCGAAGTGCGTTTTTGCGGCGTCGATGTCCTTGAGGCTCATGCACGCCATGGAAGCTGCCAGGTGCAGGAACAGTTCCGAGATCGGATAGCTCCCCTGTTTCATGATCAGGGCGTTTTCCGCCATGCCCAGACTGCGGCCATATTCGCCGCGCAGGTACAGGGCATGCGCCATCACGTAGCTGGCGAACAGGCGCAGGCCTTCGGGCAGATGCGCCGCAAGCGGATAAAACTCTTCGGCAGAATACGGGGAAGACAAGTGCAACAGGACGCTTGCGGCCGAGGCGAACAGGATATGCGTGGCGTGGACGGCGGGTGATTCCTCGTCAGTTGGCGTATCAAGGATGCCCGCAAGACAACGGCGGGCGTCGGCGATACGGTTGAGCGACAGACTGGCGTATCCGCAGATAAAGCATGCGGAATAGCGCAGTGCGGAATCGGTGGCGTCAAGATAGGGGCGCGCCGTCTTGGCAGCGAGGGCGGCCTGTCCGCGAAAGTACAGCGCTTCTGCCGTGGCGATGGTGCGTGAATCGGGGTCGGAAATGCCTGCAACCGCAGCGTCAATCTGCCCCGGCACAAAGGCAGTGCACATCAACGGCATGGGAACGCATGGGTAGCCATCGCAGTCCATCTTCCATCTCCCAACAGCTGGCAACAATAGCAGCAATTGTACTCCTGTTGCTCGGGACCCCTTTCGTTTTACTGCTCGGTTGACGCTGCGGATCGTTTTGGAAGGCTTACGAGCATGGTGGTCCCGTTCTCGGAACTTGTTTCGACCTCCACTGTGCCACCGTGAAGAGCTGCAATCTCCCAAACGAGCGCTAGTCCGAGTCCTGCGCCGCCGTATGCCCTGCTGCGGGATTTGTCTAGACGAAAGAACGGTTGGAAGATGCTTTCACGGTACTGCTTGGGTATTCCCGGGCCCTGGTCCTCGACTCGCAGGAACACGTGGCTGTCGTTGTCGCAGATGGAGACGGTAACGCTCGAGTCGGTGCGGCTATAGCGGATAGCGTTTTCGGCCAGGTTAAACACCAGCCGATAGAGGAGCGTGTCGCTCCCGATTACTAGAGCGTCTCCAGCACAATTGAGGGCTATGCCCTTATTTTCGGCAAGTGGTGCAAGGTCGGTGAGGACCTCTTCGGACAAGGGACCAAGTTCCACATCGTCCTCGCAAGGAACACTGCGGAGCTCACTCATCTCGAGCAATACCTTGGCCATTCGAGACATGCGCTCGGTTTGTTCTTGTAGCAGGCCGAGCAGCTCGGCCGTTTCGGGTTGCAAACCGGAGTGCTCGGAGATGAATAGTTCAATCTGTGCTTGCATAAGGGCGAGCGGGGTGCGCAGCTCGTGTGCGGCGTTGCCGGTAAACTGACGCTGTGCAGAGAACCCTTCGCCAAGACGGGCGATCATGTCGTTGAAAGAGGCGCTGCATCGTTGTAGCTCGATGGGCACATCTTCACTGAGCCTGATTTCGCTTAGGTTGTCAGGCTGCACACGCTCGACCTGGGCCGCAAAAGCCCGTAGCGGTTTGAGTGCACGGCCGCTCACAAAGTATGCCAGCGCGCCGCCAAGGAGTGTTACTCCAGCCGTGATGTACCAGGCTGTCGTGCCAAAAGACTCCTGTGCGTCGTTTACGACGATCGTGACCTCGTCATCGGGGGTCGCTTTCGTTGGGTCGAACACCTGGGGCGAATCCGCGCCGGCAGCGTTAAAGGCCGAGATGTCACTGCCGATGGCATCCATATAGCGCATGCCCGTATAGCCGACCAGGCAGTTCGTCAGCACGCACGCCGCACACGTCAGCAGCGCCGTCATGATCGTTATGCGCCATTGCAGCGAAAGCCTTTTCATTCGCTATCCTCCATAACGTAGCCCTCTCCAATCCGATTGCGAATCGGGTCGTATCCCAAAGCGCTGCGCAACTTTTTTCGGAGCGACGAGATGTGAACGCGGGTTGCGTTGCTAAAGCTGTTCACGCTGCTATCCCAAACGTGCTCGATAAGCTCCTCTTGACTTATCGGACGCCCCTGATTAAGCATCAGGTATTCCAAGATTCCCGTTTCCTTGCGTGTAAGAGATAGAGCTTCACTGTCCACGGAAGCGATGCGCGCCTTGGTGTCAAAGCTGAGCTTTCTGCAGGTTAATACTATGTCGCTTTGTGCGAAGCGCCTGAGGGTAAGGCTGCGGATCCTTGCCGCAAGCTCGTCAAGATGAAACGGCTTGGTAAGGTAATCGTTGGCGCCGGCATCGAGTCCGGCGACCTTGTCGGCGACCTCGCCGCGTGCGGACAGAATCAGTACCTTGGTCTCGCTGTCGGTTTTCCTAAGTTCCCTGAGCACGGTCATGCCATCGATACGGGGAAGGTTGAGGTCGAGTACCACGAGGTCAAAGACTTCGACGCCCAGCAGATCGAGCGCCTCCTGTCCGTCGTGGCAGCAGTCGACGCTGTACGCCAAGTTTCGCAAGCTGCGCGCGATTGCATCGCACAGCGCTCGCTCGTCTTCGACGATCAAAATACGCATAACAGTCTCCTTGCACATTCCAAATCGCGCTTAACACGGATTTTATGGTCGATATGGTCCAATGGTCGCGTAACGAAAGGAGTGGTCAGGTTGTTCAAAGCGGTAAAGCCCGTGGTACAGGTCGCTTTGTTGATCGTCGGAATTGCCATGGTGTGCTTTGGTGTTATGCGTGGCGAGGCGGATGCCGTGCTGGCCAAAGCGATTAGGCTGTGCTTGGAGTGTATCGGAATTGGATAAAAGAGAGGCTTCGGTAGTTTGTGTGACAAGGGGCTAGCCTAGGCAGCAACGCTCTTCG
>CAJMOL010000101.1 GCA_905215095.1 uncultured bacterium
TTGCCTCGTAACCTCACCTCCTTCGAATGATTTGATGACATCGCGGTAGTTATCCGGACGTTCGAGCGTCGGTCTCCCAAATCTCACACCCCGCAGACGCGCCGACGCGATACCCTCCGCCTGGCGCTGCTTTATGTTTTCGCGCTCCACCTGAGCCACGTAGCTCAAAACCTGAAGCACTAGATCGGCAATAAAAGTCCCCGTAATTCCATTGGGTTGTTCGCGTGTATCAAGCAATGGCATATCGAGCACCACGATGGCAACGTGTTTGTCCGTCGTTAGGCGACGCCATTCATCGAGAACTTCACGGTAGTCGCGACCCAATCGATCGATACTCTTAATCACCAGAACGTCCCCTTCGCGCAGACGACGAAGAAGACGCCGGTACTGAGGACGCCTGAAGTCCTTTCCGCTCGCTTTGTCAGCATAGATCAAATTCGTTTGGACCGGAAACCGCTCCAGCGCATCCAGTTGGCGATCCAGGTTCTGATCTGCTGACGAAACTCGAGCATACCCATAGATTCTGTTTTTCATGATTGCCCCTATCAGCCGCACGATGGCAGCTTCAGCTCATCTGAGAGCCCACTCACAATAGGGCGTGCAAATTTCGCGAATGGGTTGAACCCATTTTCGAGCTCCAACGTAAGCTATTCAAGCACCGCTTCGATAACGCACGACGCCAACCTTATGCTTTGAAATGAAATTAATCGTTTTTAATTGAGATTAACTAGAATAAAATGAAATTAACCCGAGACGCTAAAGGAGGGCATTGTGGAATACCTCGAAAACCCGTTTACCCCTAGCTTTGGCGAAGTTCCTGCCCATCTCGCTGGCAGACAACAGATTATTCGGGATTTGGACCGTGCCTTCTTGAGCCAGCGCAGGCGCCCAGAATTGACCTCGATCTTCTCAGGCGCGCGTGGAACCGGTAAAACCGCTCTCATGTCGTCGCTCGCGACAAGGGCGGAATCCCACGGCTGGATTGCCGTAAAGACGACCGCGCTCCCGGGAATGCTTGAGGAAATCGAGTTCGGGGCGAAACGTGCTGCCGGCCATCTTATCGACCCGTCTAAGAACTTCGAAGTCACCGGCCTCGGAATTGCACCGCTCGGCAGCATCGAGGTCAATCGCGTTCACGATGCCTCAACCTGGCGTTATCGCATGAGCGACATCATCGACCAGCTCAACGAAGCGGGCACCGGTCTGCTCGTCACGGTTGACGAGGTGGACCCGACACTCGACGAGATGATTCAGCTCGCAGCGACGTATCAGCACTTTGTGACCGATGGGAAACGCGTCGCCCTGCTCATGGCGGGACTTCCCAACAACGTCTCGACGTTGCTGAACCACAAGACGGTCTCGTTCCTTCGCCGCGCCCAACAGTATCATCTGGGTCGCATTGCCGACTATGACGTGCGAGAGGCCTTGATTCGCACAATCCAGGAAAACGATCGCCTGGCAGATGCTGAGGGAATCGATAGAGCCGTTCGCTCGATCTCTGGTTTTCCCTTCCTATTGCAACTCGTAGGCTACCGTGCCTGGGATCTCACAAGCGATTCGAAGGAAATCTCGTCACGCGACTTTGACCTGGGAATCAAAATCGCGCGCGACGAGATGGACGACCGAATCCTCGCGGCAACCTATCGGGAACTCACTGCAGAGGACAAGCGATTCCTCATCGCCATGCTCGATGACGAGGAAGAGTCCACCACCGCCGACCTTGTCGAGCGCCTTAAGCGTTCGCCGCAGCAGGTCTCCCGCTACCGACGCCGCATGATAGATGGCGGCATCATCGGGGAACGAGGACGAGGGCTCGTCGCATTTGAATTGCCATTCTTCCGCGACTATCTCGCGGCTCAATGCGTGAAATAGGCATCAATGAGGCAAAGAGGCTGTCCCTTTGCCTCATTGTCTATAGGTAGCGTCCGGTAATGCTCTTGGAGCAGACCGCGATATCCGCCGGCGTGCCGGCGCAGACGATTTGCCCACCGGCGTCGCCACCGCCTGGGCCCATGTCAATCACATAGTCGGCGTTACGGATAAGGTCGAGGTCGTGCTCAATCACAATCACCGTGGCGCCCTTGGCAACGAGGCCATCAAACACGCTCAGCAACACCTGAACATCGAGCGGATGTAGTCCGATCGTGGGCTCGTCGAACACAAATACGGCATCGTCCTGCACACGACCCATCTCGCTCGCGAGCTTAAGGCGCTGCGCCTCACCGCCCGAAAGCGCCGGTGTGGGCTCACCGAGCGTGAGATAGCCCAAACCCAGGTCGTGCAAGGTCTGCAAGCGCGTCTGAACCTTCTTGAGTCCCACCGTGGCGTCAAGGGCCTCGTCCACACTCATGTCCATGAGCTGCGGCAACGTAAGCAGACTGCCGTCCTTGCCCTCGCGATGGATATGCGAGGCGGCCTCGGCGTAGCGCGAACCACGGCATGCCGGGCAGACGATCTCGACGTCGGGCAAAAACTGCACGTCGAGCGAAATCGAGCCCGTGCCGTCGCACGTAGGGCAGCGCAACGCGCCGGTGTTATAGCTAAAGGCACCCGCCTTGTAGCCAGCTGCCTTGGCCTCGGGCGTACGGGCAAAGGCACGACGCAGCTCGTCATGGATGTCGGCATAAGTCGCCACCGTCGAGCGCACGTTGGCGCCGATGGGCGCGGCGTCAATCAGGTTGGCACGGGCGATACCCTCGGCGTCGACCCAACGCACATGTATTGGCAGGCGCTCACTGGCTGCCTGCGCCTTGAGTGCCGGGATGAGCGTCTCAAGCACCAACGTCGTCTTACCCGAACCCGAAACACCCGTCACCGCGACGAGACGGCCACGCGGGATATCGACTTCGAGCGGCTTGACGGTATGGATGGCATCGGTTGCCATGCGGATATGCCCCTGGTCGAACATTTCGTCGTCAATCACCTGCGGACGCAAGCGCTTGGACTCTGCGCACAAAAACGGGGCGATGCGGCTGCCCTGCGATTGTTCGACCTAGTCCACCGTACCAGCGGCAATCACATTACCGCCGCCCGCTCCGGCAACGGGGCCCATCTCGACCAGATAATCAGCCTCCGCCAGCACGCGCGTGTCGTGGTCGACAACGACCACGGTGTTGCCGTCGCCCACCAGATCGCGCATCACGCCTACCAAACCGTCGACATTGGCAGGATGCAAGCCGATCGAGGGCTCGTCCAGCACATAAAGCACGCCCGTCGATCGGTTGCGCACCACGCGAGCAAGCTGTACGCGCTGGCGCTCACCCGTGGAGAGCGTGGCACCGGCGCGGTCGAGTGAAAGGTAATCGAGACCCAGGTCGACCAGACGACGGGCCGTGCTCAAAAATGAATCGCAGATATCCGCTGCCATGGGCTGCATCTCGGCCGGCAAGGACATAGGCACCCCACGCACCCACTCAATCGCCTCGCCAAGCGTCATGGCCGCCGCCTGTGACAGATTGATACCGCGCACCTGGGGCTGGCGCGCAGCCTCGGAGAGACGCGTGCCGCCGCAATCGCGGCATGCTCCCTCGCGCAAAAAGCGCGCAACGCGTTTTAAGCCCTTATCGTCCTTGACCTTGGCGAGCGCATTCTCGACGGTATAGACGGCGTTGTAATAGGTGAAGTCGAGCGGCGTGGCACCCTCGCCGTTTTTGGGAACGTAAAGAATGTGCTTCTTAACCGCCGGGCCGTGGAACACGATGTCGCGCTCTTGAGGCGTGAGCTGGTTAAACGGCACGTCGGTGCGTACGCCCATCTCACCTGCCACCTGCTTCATCAGATCCCACATGAGCGTACCCCAGGGAAGCACTGCGCCCTCGTTGATGGTCTTTGACTCGTCGGGCACCAGGCTCGCCCCGTCCACCTCGCGCATGACACCGGTGCCGCCGCAGGTAGGGCACGCACCACCGCTATTGAAAGCCAAATCCTCGGCACTCGGCGCGTAGAACTCGCGGCCGCATGTCGGACACGTGAGCGACAGGCCTGCGGCCACGTTAAGGCTCGGCTCCAAACGCGCCCCGCAATGCGGGCATACGTGATGGGCGCAACGGCTAAAGAGCAGACGCAGGCTATTGTTGAGCTCGGTCATGGTGCCAAAGGTAGAACGCACGCTCGGCACGCTGGGGCGCTGATGCAATGCGAGCGCCGCCGGCACGTGCAGCACCTCGTCCACCTGGGCATGTTCGGCCTGCGTTAGACGACGGCGGGTATAGGTGCTTAGCGCCTCCAGGTAGCGACGCGAGCCCTCGGCATAAAGAACCCCCAGCGCCAGCGAACTCTTGCCCGAACCCGACACGCCGGCAATACCCACGAGCTTTCCCAGCGGAATATCGATATCGATGTCCTTGAGGTTATGTACACGCGCGCCACGCACCTCGATAGCCCGCGGGCTCATCTTCTGTTCCATCACCTTTATCACCCTACTCATGCCATAAAATGCGATCTCGAATGTACGCGCCCAGCATGGGCACGGTAAACCGGACGAGGCCGTATCCGGCAGCCTCGATGACTCGCTCGCGAATCAAGCTTGCGCGATATTTACTCGCCCAGCTCTGGGTGCGATCGCAACGCTCAATGATATCCGCCATGCGCGTCGGCTTACCCTCGTCAGCAGCCATGGCCTCGATAAAGAGGCGTTGCGGACTGCGCAACCCGTAATACAGGGGCGCGTCGACCGCTTCATAGAACTCGGAGACGGCATCGGCGTAGCCAGCCTCGACATCGCACACTTCAATGACCTGCGAGTCACGCCGAACGGCAGACCGCCACATGTAATATCCCACCAGCTGAACCATATAGGGATGCCCCATGCTCTTGCGCGCCGCAAGGTCCGCCGTCTCCGCGTCAACGTAAAGACCAGCGTTTTTGACCGTCTGGATATATGAATCGCGCACCTCGGGCAAAGAAATCGCCCCCAGCGTACGCTGCTGGGCACGCCGCAAAAACGTCACGCTCGGCTCTTCGAGCAGATCGTCAACCATACTGGGTAAGCCGGCAAACACCAGCGCAAGACCACGCTGGTCGCTATCGGGCAAGCCCGTGGCATCCTGGTCTCCGAGCACCTGCTGATAGAGAACGGCAAGAGCCGCCAGTTCCTCGATAGACGCCGATTGCGCCTCGTCAATCGCAAACAGTATGCCCTTGCCTGGACCGAGCCTCTTGAGGCGCTCGTTGACCAGCCCTCGCAACGTCTCGCCCTTTGCTCGCGCCGCCTCGACCGACATCCGACCAAACGACGGACCGAACTCCATTGACGTCACAACGGGTTTATTCGAGCGAAGCGCATCGGCCAAGCGGTCGCATAAGCCAAGCGACGCGGAATCGGAGACAACCGCCCATCCGCGCTCGCTGGCTAGACGTTGCAGCTCCCGCAGGAGAACCGTCTTGCCGCAGCCGCGATTTCCCGTAATGAGCATGAGCCTGCCCGGCGCTCCAGCGCCGTTGTCGAGTCCTTCCTCAAAATCTTCGATGACCGACTCGCGGCCGATGAGTATCGGGGGCCGCTTGCCGGCAGTGGGCTTAAAGGGATTTGGATTCATGTCGGACTCCTCGGATTGGCAAACCCTGGTAATAGTTATACCAACTTATACCGAGTTATACCAATAGCATGTGACAAAGGAACTGTCCCTTTGTCACATGTGGCCGAAAAACTCGGCGTCTGCTGCTCGCCAGGGGCGGAAGGTGGAGGGATCGACCTTTACGTGCGCCGCGGCGGGTACGTCGGACCATTTGACCGTGTAACCGGCGCCGTGAGAGCAAAAGACCGAATCAGGCGTGTTGGGCAGATCGGCCTCGGGCTCATAGGCGGCAGTCTCGATTACACGCTCGGCATCATGGCAAGCCGCATAACCGGCGAACTCCAGGTACAGATGACCGCGGCCGCTTGTGTAGGCAGCTACCTCCAGGGCATAGTCCTGCACCTCGGATGCCGGCACGCGACCCACAAGCTTCGCCCGGTCCCCCGCCATCGTCGGCGACTCGTACTCGGCACCCATGCGCGTGGCATCTGAAAGCGCCCGGCCCACGCACTCCCCCGGCACCTCGAGCTCAAAGCGATACCACGGCTCCAGCAGCACCGCCGCGCCGGCCTCACGCGCCTGCATCAAACCCTGACGAATCGCGCGGTACGTGGCCTGGCGAAAGTCGCCGCCCTCGGTGTGCTTGGCATGAGCGCGGCCACCCGTGAGCGTAATGCGAATATCGGTGATGGGCGAGCCGGTCAGCACGCCCAAGTGATCGCGCTC
>CAJMOL010000102.1 GCA_905215095.1 uncultured bacterium
CGGAGAGGCCTGCACGGCTGCGACGCACGGCCGCGGCCACGGCGGAGACGGCCTCGTCCTGGCCGATGACGCGCTTATGCAGCTCACCCTCCAAGCCCTTCAGCTTGTCGAGCTCGCCCTGCATCATCTTGGACACGGGCACGCCGGTCCAGGCGCTCACGACCTCGGCGATCTCATCGGAGGTCACCTGTTCGTTGAGGCCCTCGCCGTCCTGCTGCTTTTGCGCCTCGAGCGCGGCCTCGGAATCCTGAATCTGCTGCTGCAGACCCGGAATCACGGAGTAGCGCAGCTCGGACGCACGGCCCAGGTCGCCGTTGCGCGTCGCGCGCTCCTCTTCGCTCTTGGCCTCGTCGAGCTGCCCCTTGAGCTCCTGCACGTGGTCGATGGCGTTCTTTTGGTTGAGCCAGCCGGCCTTTTGCACGTTGAGCTTTTCTTGGACCTCGGCGATCTCTTGGCGCAAGGCCTCCAGACGTTCCTTGGAGGCGTCGTCGGTCTCCTTCATGAGCGCCTGCTCCTCGATCTGCAACTGGGTGAGCTGACGCGTGGTGGCGTCGATCTCGACCGGCATGCTGTCGAGTTCCATGCGCAGGCGGCTTGCGGCCTCATCGACCAGGTCGATGGCCTTGTCGGGCAGGAAGCGGTCGGCGATATAGCGGTCGGAAAGGTCGGCGGCGGCCACGAGCGCGCTATCGGTGATGTGTACACCGTGGAAGATCTCGTACTTCTCCTTGAGGCCACGCAGGATCGAGATGGTGTCCTCGACGGTAGGCTCGCTGACCATCACGGTCTGGAAACGACGTGCGAGCGCCGCGTCCTTCTCGATGTACTTGCGATATTCGTCGAGCGTGGTCGCGCCGATCGCGTGCAGGTCACCACGGGCGAGCGCCGGCTTGAGGATGTTGCCGGCATCCATGGAGCCCTCGGTGGCACCCGCGCCCACGATGGTGTGGAGCTCATCGATGAACAGGATGACCTTGCCCTCGGATTTTTGCACTTCCTTGAGCACGGCCTTCAAGCGGTCCTCGAACTCGCCGCGGTACTTGGCGCCAGCGACCAACGCGCTCATGTCGAGCTCGATGAGGTCGCGGTCGCGCAGGGTGCTCGGCACGTCGCCGGCCACGATACGCTGGGCGATGCCCTCGACGATGGCGGTCTTGCCGACGCCCGGCTCGCCGATGAGCACGGGGTTGTTCTTGGTGCGGCGGGACAGGACCTGAATGGTACGGCGGATCTCGTCGGTACGACCGATGACAGGGTCGAGCTTACCGGCGCGGGCGAGGTCGCAGATGTTGCGACCGTACTGCTCCAGCGCCTCAAACTGCGTCTTATCCTCGGCAGACGTCACGCGGTCATCACCGCGCAGCTCCTCGTAGACCTGCTCGATGCGCTCCTTGGTGACGCCGGCGTCGCGCAGCACGCGGCCGGCCTCGCCCTTGTCCTCGGCAAGTGCCATGAGCAGATGCTCGGTCACCACAAAGCTGTCGCCCATCTTGGTGGCCTTCTTCTCGGCCTTCTCGATGACGCGGACAAGCTCGTTGGAAAGACCCATCTGCTGGCCCTCGCCGGAAACCTTGGGCGCGTGGTCGATGGCATCCTGTGTGGAGCGTGCGAGCTGAGCCGGGTCGGCACCGATGCGCTCGATGATCACGGAGATATTGCGCTCGCCGGCACCGAGCAGGGCGGACAGCAGGTGAATCGGCTCCACCGCGCCGGCCTGCGCGTCAGCGGCCGTGCTCATGGCGGTCTGCAGTGCCTCGCGCGACGTCATTGCTAGCTTATCGATTCTCATGGAATCACCTCTCTTGGGGCGGCCGCCCTACGGGGCGGCTTCACGTTGTTCGAGAAGTATTGTTGCCAGCTTTGCTCGATCTTATACACAAATCTAAGTCTCTATATATAAGATTTTCTGAGTGATTGATGGATAAGGTACTGAAATGTCAGCCCGCCGCTGCCCAGGCGCACTCCCGTCTCGATCTGTAACATCTAGCAGCCATTTTTGATCCTAGATGTTACAGATCGAGAGAAAATGACCAGCGGCAACCGTTTGTCTCAATCTGTAACATCTACTCGGCAAATAGAGCTCCATCTGTTACAAATCGAGACGAACAGAAGACGCCCGAATCGAAAATCTAAATCTGTAACACCAAGCCCACTTTTAGCGGCCAAGATGTTACAGATCGAGACAGACCGAAAACCACCACAAAGAGGACAGGCACCTTTGTGGTGGTCGCGGTCTCTACTCCTTCGCCGAACCCGTACTTCCCGATTCGACGGTCCAGGGCATCTCATCCTCGAACAGCCATGTACGGGCAGACCCACTATCGCGTGCAATCTGCGGGTCGGGCAAGCAGGTCTGTTTATAGGCATCTTGGATACACTGGCCCATAAAATCGTTGAGCTCGGCCTGGTCGCCCTCCATGACATAGGCTGCATCGCCGGCCATGATGTAAATACCCGGACCCTCATTGCCCTCGTAACCCGGATCGTACGAGACATCACATAACTTTGCGCCGTTTGCAGTGTCCAGCTCGATGGAAGAGTGGCATCCGCCAACCATGTCGTTCGCTTTTGCCCGATAGGACGCATATCCGTACCAACGCTTAAATGTTTTGCCCTTGAGTAGCTCGGACGCCCTATCGATCAGGCTTGTATCCGTGGTATAGCGCATGGCCCCAAGCTGAATACTCGGATAATTGCTAATACCCAGCACAGCCGGTTGCTCATCAAAATCAACGGTAATGGTCTCAGGCTTGTCGTCGCCGGTCAGAAGTTCGACAGATTGAATCACAGGCTTGACCACCGGCTCCGTCACCGCAGCAGGCAGAAACGCCATGCCGACAGCGCCCGCGCCAACCACAGCGATCGCAAGCGCCAAAACAATCAATCCAATACGGGCAAAACGGCTCACGGCAAAACACCCCACAATGCAAACCTTCGCCACCTGCACTAATGATACCGCCAGCCAGCACTATTACCAAAAGGAGCCGCGCGCTCCTCACCACCACAAAGGGGACAGGCACCTTTGTGGTGGTTTTCGACGCTAACGGTCGACCATCTCGCGCCATGAGATTAAACTTGAATTGTTCTCTGAACATATCCATTTCTGCCTATCCTCAACAGATCTTTGTCTCGAGGAGCGCATATGAAGCCGTCTCATTCCACCGGTCGCAACGTCATTACCATTTTCGCCATACCCATCGTGATGCTCTTCCTTATCGTCGCCACGCCCTTTTCCCTTGGTATCGCCTCGCCCTTCGATCTTTGCGGGATGATCGACGCCGGCTCGCGTGCCACCTCGCTCTCCTTTGTCTGCCGTGGCGTGTTCTACGAATATGCAATTCCCACCGGAAGTTAGCAGTCCAAGTTACCGTTGCTCGGCAAGGTCGACGGATGCTCCCCCTATTTCTGCCTTGAACCTCAGGCGCTAAACTATCTAATCGACGACCAGCCACTCGACTCCATCACCCTCGCCTACGACTACGCACCAAACACCGATGAGCGCCACATGAACCAAGTCCTCGACAAGCTGCTTGGACAGTGCGGGCTCACCGCGGAAGCCGGTCGAACCATCTATAGCAACCGGAAATTAAAGCGAACAGAACTCCGCCGTGTCGGAAAAATCAAAGGGCGAAACGGGGCCGCCTACTGGGATGCCTGGGCAACACGCGACAAGGGCGAATTCGGACACAGCACCTATATGGTCACTGTCTACACCAAAGACGGAATTAAGGACAATGTTGACGATTTCGCGTCATCCAAACTCGGCATCCCCAAAACAACCAAGCCCGCCAGCCCAGATGAAATCCTGTAGAGACGCTCATTAACATACCGCTCAACAATCACAACAACATCGAGCTCGTTCCCCACCACCACAAAGGTGCCTGTCCCCTTTGTGGCGATTTTCGACAAAAAGAAGCCGCCCCGATAACAGAGGCGGCATCAAGCAAGTCTATTTTTGGCGTCCCTCAAGGCCCAACGAGAACGCAGAAATGTAGCCCGGGGCTTACCCTTTCCCGAACGCGACCCTCGCGAAGCGCGTGAGCGGGCGGGAAAGGGTAAGCCCCGGGCGGACAATTAAGTGCGTTACTCGGCAGCGGCCTTGAACTTGTTATAGTTGATCAGGCAGCCGGCCTTGACGATGGCACGCTCCTCTGCCGTCATATCGGCAATGTAGAGCTCAATCTGCTCGACCGCACCGTCGGCACGCACCACGTAGGCGGCGATGTCCTTCAGGTCGCCGTCGAGCGCGGCACGGATACCCGGCACAAAGACGTAGTCGCCCACCTCAAAGTTGGGCTCCGCCTCCATCTGGAAGGGCACCATGCCCCAGTTCATCACGTTGGAGCGATAGCGCTTGGTGGCGTACTCGTGGACGATGTTGGCCAGGCCGCCAATTACGCGCTGGCAGCTCGCGGCCTGCTCGCGGGCGGAACCGTCACCGGGCTTCTTGGCATAGAGCATGGAGCCGTACTCGGTCGCCTTGGCGTCGGCAGCGACACCCGCGCCGGCCAGCGCCTCAAACACGCCGGCAAGCTCGGCATCGAGCGCGGCCAAGTCGCCTGCTGCCTCGCCGGCAACGCGGCGCTTCTCCACGGCGTCGACCTCCTTGGAACGGCCCACATAGGCCGGATCGCGGCGGCTAAGCGTAAACTCGGCCAGGCCCAGCGGGTTGGAGCGGAAGGAGCTCGTCTCGCCCGAGGGAATGAGCTCGTCGGTCGTGGTGACCGGGTCCATGATCTTGGAGCACACCTTGAGCAGGATATCGTCGCCGAGAGGCTCCATCGCGGGCCACGGCTTGATATTGGGACCCTCGACCAGCTCGTCGGCAGGCTCCGCCTTGCCAAAGCCCCAGTACACGCGCTTTTTGTACGGCGCGTCGTCAAAGGTGTACTCGCAGGCCTCGTCCCAGGTCTCCTCGGGCAGGTCGGTCGCCGGCGTCAGGACGCCGCCGTTGGCAGCCGTCGCCGCAATGGAGCGAGCGTCCATCAGGGCCACGGCGCTCAGCTGGCCATTGCCCGGCTTGGAACCCTCGCGGTTGGGGAAGTTGCGGGTGGTGTGGCGGATGGAGAACTCGCCGTTGGCCGGGCAGTCGCCTGCGCCGAAGCAGGGACCGCAGAAGCACTCGCGCATGATGGCACCGGCGTTGACCAGATCGTTGGCACGGCCATTCTTGAGCAGTTCGCTCAGGGCGGGCATAGAACCCGGATAGATGCTCAGGGTGAAGGCACCGTTGCCGCAGCTCTGACCCCGCAGGATGTCGGCCGCGGCGCAGATGTTGTCGAAGGTGCCGCCGGCGCAGCCTGCGATCTCGCCCTGATCCACCCAGACAGCGCCATCGTGGTACTTGCTGTCCAGGTTCATCTTGGCACCCTTGATCTGCTTGTTGGCCTCTTCCTGTACCAGATGCAGGATGTCCTTGGCGTTGGCCTGCAGCTCGTGGATGGTGTAGGTGTTGGAGGGGTGCATCGGCATAGCGATGGTGGATTCAATGGTGCTCAGGTCGATGTAGACGCAGCCATCGTAGTAGGCCACCTCCGCAGGCTGCAGCTTCTTGAAGTCCTGCGGACGGCCGTGGATGGTGTAGTAACGCTGGGTCTCCTCATCGGTGACCCAGATGGAGGACCAGCAGGTGGTCTCGGTGGTCATGACGTCGATGGCGTTGCGATACTCGATGGGCAGGCCGGCAATACCGGGGCCGACGAACTCCATGACCTTGTTCTTGACATAGCCCTTCTTATAGACGGCACCGCAGATGCTCAGAGCCACGTCGTGGGGACCGATGCCCGGGCGGGGCTTGCCGGTCAGGTAGATGGCAATGACCTGCGGACGAGCGAAGTCATAGGTGCGGCCCAGAAGCTGCTTGGCCAGCTCGCCGCCGCCCTCGCCGACGGCCATCGTGCCGAGGGCGCCGTAGCGGGTGTGGGAGTCAGAGCCCAGGATCATCCGCCCGCAGCCGGACATCATCTCGCGGTTGTAGCTGTGGATGACAGCCATGTTCGGCGGAACATAGATGCCGCCGTATTTGTGGGCAGCGGACAGGGCAAACTGGTGGTCGTCCTCGTTGATGGTGCCGCCGACAGCGCAGAGGCTGTTGTGGCAGTTCGTCATGACGTAGGGCAGCGGGAACTCCGTCATGCCGGACGCGCGGGCCGTCTGGATGATGCCGACATAGGTGATGTCGTGGCTGGTCATCGA
>CAJMOL010000103.1 GCA_905215095.1 uncultured bacterium
TCCAGCGTGTCGCAAGGGCTATCCTCCGCGATGTCATAGTTGGCGTAGATGTTGAGCCAGTCATCGTTTTTATCCGTGCAGACGAAGGTGCCGAAGGCTGCATCCACATCGAACTCCGTCCGCACATAAAAATTGAGCTTGCCGTCCATCTCGATGATCTCATCACCGAAAGAAAAAATCCGCGCGGAGAGGTGTCCCGCCGAGGTGATTTCCTTACCGCTCAGATGATCCAGCAGCTTGCGCCACTGATCATCGCTCGACGCGAATTGTGACCGGGTGGCATGGTACGCCGCCACGGATACATCCCGCATCGCCCAGGTCTGCCAGCCGTCCATGATGTGAACGGCGGAGAACTCCCGCTTGTCGAAGTTGAGATCAAACACGCCGCGCACCTTGCCGGTGTTCTCCATGCGCTCCGCAATCATCTGCTGATATTCCTCCGATGTGAGCAGCGTCCCACAGGAGAAAAGGCGAATGAATTTGCTGCCTGTGTCGGCAGACGTGTTCAGGTAACGGTTCAGTCTTTCAGCGGCATTCAGCAGTTCCTCACCGGGCGCGACTTTGAAGCACCATTCCTCACCGTTTTCGAGTACACGGTAGGCAGACCATGTCTGCGCCGCTTCTTCCCGCTCACGGGCGGCAGAGCTTCCCGCCTGAATTGCTTTACTGATCCGAGTGTACTCCCGCTCCGGCAGTTGATTGCAGAGCTCATCCAGCACATCTTCCATGTGCTCCTGTAGCGTCTGACCGTTGAGATGCTTTTCGATAGCGGTCAACCAGCGCCGGTCGATCCACAGCACGATCTTTTCCTGCTGTTCCATCTCAGCCACCGACCTTTTCAGTAGCATCAGACGATGCCAATGCAGGGGGAGTAACTTTCTGCTCCAATGTCTGTGGCTTCACCGGTCTTGCCGGACGGCGGGGACGGGCAGCGGGCGCCGCGCGGCTGTCCAGATACTCCCGCACCGGCTCCGGCACCTCGGATTCATAAAGGCATTTGAGCAGCTCCTCCAACTGCGCCTGCACGCTGGAGTTCTTCTTTTTAAGTGAAAATTCGAGAGCGGCAAGCTGCTCACTCTCGAATGAGATCGTGACATTTTCTTTTTTCATGATTGTTATTCAACCTCCTGGTAGTAGTCACGGAGCTGGAAACCCAGCGCCTCCATGTCGCCGTGATCCATGCTTTTCGTCGTTTTTGTGTTGTGGGTGGTATCACTACCCTCGGTGCGAGACAGGTGTTGTTGAAACGCTGCGCGCGCAGGGGTCACAGCGGCTTATTTGCGGCTTTCCGAGCTCTTGCAAGAGATGCCTTTTGCGCTTCACTTGCGATCCGCGGCGGCGCGATCCTTATCCATGATTTTGGAATGATGTAGTCAACTGCCCGCCCGCTGCGGGACACTTTGACGAGCCTGCAATCCTCCGGTCTGTCCCGCGCCAGCGCTTCCAGCTTCTTTAAGGGTGCGCTTGCAAAGGGCAGGAAATTTGTCGACGATTTCGAGGAGAAGCGCGCTGCCGCACGCGAGGCTGCCGAGCAGGAGGCTATCGCTCAGCAGCAGGCAGCCGAGGCGGCACGTGAGCGCGCGGCGCAAGAGTTCGAGCAGAACGAGGCTATGCAGTCCGGGCCCGTCGACGCTGCCGAAGCTACGACGTCCTTTGAGTCCCAGCAACCGACGTCAGCGGATGTTGTTGAGGCAACAACGTCTTTCGAGGCTCAGCAGCACGTCGATAGCACCATGTCGTTTGATGCCGCGCAGTTCGATTCCACGATAACGTTTGAAAAGCAAGGCACCGCAATTGCCGAGCCCCTTCCTATTTCCGATGAGCAGGGCGACGCGGCAGACGATGACGAGCCCATTGATGCTGCCGAAATCCAAGATGCCGCCGAGGACGAGTCCGTCGAGGCCAACTCTGACGAAGAGCAATACGCGGCAGCCGATCAAGGTGATTCGACCGAGGTCGAGCAGGAGGAAATGCCTGCGGTTTCCGAGACTCCCGAGACGGATGAGTCGAGGCCTTACTCCACGCAGATTTTCACCATGCCGACCCCGAGTGGTTCCGGTGCCACGGTTGCCAATGTCGCTCCCACCCAGGACGAAACGGTCGATTCCCTTATGGCCCAGATTTCCTCCCAGGCATCGCCGCGTCCGCAGATAAATGTTCCCGATCCGGCGTCGGCACCGTCGCCTGCACCTTCCTCGTCTCCGCTGGCTTCGGTCCCCGATCCGTCGCTGCCGTCTATGAAGCAGGCAAACGTTGCGTCTCGCACGTCGCTGTTCGACCTTCCCGATCCCTCTGCCCAGGTCAACGACCCCTTTGCTACTGCCCAGGGTCCCGAACCCACATCGGCACCCGTTGCGCCTTCTATGCCCGTTGCGTCGGGCGCGCAGCCGATCGAGACCATTTCGGCTCCCGCCCCGGCGGCACCCAAGTCTCGCAAACGCGGCCTGGGTGGCCTGTTCGGTCGTAAAAGGAAAAACGAGCAGGACAGCATGAGTGATTGGCTGGGCGTCGAAGACGATTACGATGCCAAGAAGTCCGGTCGCGGTATCGGTTCGTGGGATAACTTCGAGGACGATAACGATGGCTGGAAGGGCGGTGCTACGTCTTCCGATGGCGCTTCTTCCGAAGATATGCTCTCGGCTGTCGCCTCTATGGGCGATGATGAGCTGCTCGGTCACGATATCTGGTTTGTGGCAACGGGCGCCTCGGATTGTGATGGCGCCGGCATGAAGGCCTTCTTGGCTTCGCATCGCGATAAGCTCCGCGGCGTATTCTTCATCAATCTTGAATCCGTCGGCGCCGGTAGGCTTTCGGTGGTGACGGTCGAGGGCGAACAGCAGCTGCTCAAGGGCGATCGCCGCATCATGAACCTGGTCAGCAAGGTCTGCAAGTCGTTCCATGTCGATTGTGGCGCGCTCGAGATGCCCTATGCCAAGACCGATGCCTATGCTGCGCTCGAGGCGAGCCGCCGAGCCCTTACCATCGCCGGCGTGGACGGCACGCGTCTGGCTTGCGCTCGTACCGAGGACGACCTGCCCCACAATGTCAACCCGACGAACATTGCTACGGTATCCGAGGTCGTGACCGAGGTTATCCGCCGTTCGTAGACGGAGCTCTAAGGAGTCAACGTGTTTTCGTATATTAAGCGCTATTGGCCTGTCTACGTGATTTTGACCTTGATTGCCATTGCGTTAGGATTTGGGGCTGCCTACATCGTGGGTGCAAAGGGCTCGACCCCCGCCTCCGCAATCAGCGAAGAGGTGGAGCAAGAACAGAGTACGGGTGCCGATGGGATTCCTGAGTCCGAGCAGGCAATCGTTGATGGTGGATCTTCGTCTGCAGAGTAGATGCGGCGATTTAAATGATTGAAAGCGGGCGAGCCAGGGGACTGGCTCGCCCGCTTTTTCATCGCGCTAGCGCTTCTTTGGGATCGACCTAAGGCGAGCGAACCATAGGGCTGCGGCACCCGAGGTCAGGAGCGCGGTGATGCAAGCGGCGATGGGAACTGATCCTGTTGCCGGTAGGTCCTGCGGTAGGGTACAGCGTTGAATGACGCTGTCCTCGTCATGTGACTCAAGTTTATCGCCGCCACCGTTGCGGCAAAGATCGACGCGCGCGCTGTTGGTGAGTGCGGTTTGGGGCGTATAAGCCGACGTTGCCTGCATGTGTACGACTGCGCCCCGAGCGTCTGTGCCAAGGATTGCTTTGGCATCGTCAAGGTCGTCGTGCTCATCTTTGAGATCATCGCGGGTCCAAGAATCCGCATCGCTTCGAGTCGTAAAGTCGGCGGCTACCGCACCGTATTCAATTCGAATGCCTGTTACGACGGTATTGGATGCAAGGTCGAGCTCTTCCGCCTCGAGTGTGGTGGATTCCGTGGTCGAGACATCCGCCTTCCAGAGGCGCCAGCCGTCGTAATCGACGAGGCGGCAGTCCTCACCAAGGCTCTCTTTTACTTCGTCGGACTCAAGCCAAGGATTTTCGTGTCCATCGTCAAGTGTCGCGTTCGCCGGCTCATCGACGTCTGTCGAGTCCAACGGCGTCGTGCGATACCACACGTTGCACAGACCGTTGAGGTCGCCGATGGCGACGGGGGTTTCGATTGAGATGAATCTCGCCGTGCCGTCTTTGGCGCACTCAAGATCATCGGTAATCGTAAACTCATCAACCCAAGTAGCGGAATCGTTTCGAGCGTCGATGGTATAGGAGAAAAGTCCATCCGTATTAGTTTGCGTCGCGGCGCGATTTTTACCATCGCCGTTAGCCAACAGGCCCTTTTCGATAGGTTGGACAAGTTCCTGACGCTTGTCGACCTGTCCCTTGATCTCGATGGGCGCATCCTTCATCGCGACGGATTGGACTTCTCCCGTATCCTTTATTTCAAACGTTATTTCCTCGGCAAGGTCATAGGTCCGCGGAGACATCATTTCGCGCAACGAGTAGGTGCCGGGTGCAAGATGTTCGACGCGGTGTGGCTTGTCGGATGAGGTCCAGGAGTCTATTTCGGTTTTATCGGGACCATATAAGGTGAGTTGTGCGCCTTCCACTTCCTGCTCACCGCTTGCATCGACCTTGGAGATATCAACCTTGGTGTAATCGTCGGATACGTTAAGCCGTGCTTCTACAACGGGCGTTTTCTGGTCGGCATAAGCGAGGTCTACGATATGGGGCGTCCGGTCGAGTAAGAAGCCGGTCGGCGCTTGAGTCTCGACAACCTCGTAGCGCGCGGTGCCAGATCCCAGCGGCAGGTTGTCTGCGCGTGCTTCTCCAGTTTCATCCGTCGTGACGGCAGCGACAGTCTCACCGTCGAGCGCGGCAATGCTACCGTCGGGGCGCACGATATCACCCGAGGCACGGATCTCAAAGACGGCGCCCGTGAGGCTGCTGCCGTCTACGGCATCGGTTTTAACGATCCTGATGTTTCCGGTCGCGGCGTGGTCATAATACGAGGCGATTACAACGGGCGTTAGGTTCATGTCGGCGGGTATGTTTACCTCGATCTCTTCGCCGACAAGATAGGGCTCTTTGG
This sequence comes from uncultured bacterium, assembly GCA_905215095.1. GTDB lineage: Bacteria > Actinomycetota > Coriobacteriia > Coriobacteriales > Coriobacteriaceae > Collinsella. The sequence goes on from CAJMOL010000103.1 coordinate 5,030, forward strand.
CCGAGGCTTCGCGTACATAATAGGTGCCCGGCACGAGCGATTCTGGCAGTGTGACGGTCCCGGTCGCGTCAGTCGTAAAGGTGTCCATTACGTTATGTGCTGGATACCAGCAAGTTTGTGAGACGGGTTCGTGATTGCTGTCGAGGAGTTGGAAGGTGAATCCGGCTAGTGGAACAGAAGCGCCTGTTTGGGCATCGCGTTTTACAATCTGGAGATGCGTCGACAGAGCGTGGTTGTCCACGATATATTGAAGCTCGGCGCCGTTGGAAATCTGATTTGCCCCGACGGTCCATTCCCCTGCACGTTTAAAACCCTCGGGGACGGTTTCCGGAACCTCGCGAACCGTGTAGCCGGCACGGTCGTATGGGACGGCTCCGTGGACACCGGCGGGTCGCTTGCCTGTGCCGAACCATGCTTTGGGCTGATCTTTGGTGGAGGCAAAGCCATAGATGTTTGTGGTCAGTGTGCCAACAACCTGATGAGAGCTGTTGCTGACAACCTCAAAGACAACACCTCCCGCCGGCTGCTCTAGGCCGGATTGGTCGCTACTGCCGTAATCCTTGAATTTGGAAATCTCAAGGTCAAACGCAATGGGGATATCGGAAACGCGAGATTCGATCTCGACCACGCCTGAATCGCCGAGCTGGTCGGCTCCAACGGTATAGGTCCAGCTGTCGTTGGATGGCAGGTAGCCCTCGGGGGCTTTTGATTCGTAGATGGTAAAGGTTCCTAAGGGGACATCGGCGAGAGTGGCCCGACCGCTTTCGTCGGTCGTGAGGATTTGCGCCCATCCAGGGGTTGATTGCGACACACACGTGAACTCTGCTCCTGCGAGTGAAGATCCCACCTGGGGGCCGGCATTCGTCGCGGCATCGAGTTTTACGATACGCAGGTTGATGGTGCCGGGCTGTTCATCAATGGCGACCCGCCCGCCGTCATTCCCCGTGGTAAAGGCAATACGATCGTGGCGGGGGACATAGCCGGCCGGCGCCTTCGTTTCAACTAGG
>CAJMOL010000104.1 GCA_905215095.1 uncultured bacterium
GGGCACGAACCAGCCGCGGCCGCCAGGGCCCAGCAGGTTGGAGGTGGAGCCAGGGACCATCTGCGACAGACGACGGGTATCATCGCCCACGACGGCGTACCACAGCTCGACGGTGCCGGCCTCGGCGTCGGCGCGATAGAAGCTCAGGGGCACGCGAAGCAGCGAGGAAGCATCGCCCGGCACGGCGATATTCACGAACTGACCGGGCTTGAGCGCACTTGCAAGCTTGGGGGCCGAGATAACGAGCGAGAAGATGCCGTCGGCGATCTCCTGGTTCGAGACGACCTCGAAGTCGTGCATGCGTGCAGTGGAAGGTGTGGGCATAGACGCTCCAATCCCCCATGCGGTTGCATGGTTCAGGCGAACAGAAAGCGCGGCACCGCAAGGGCGCCGCGCATAAAAGCGATAAAGCTATGCTAGCAGATGCAGCCGTCGGCAAGCGTCTGCTTACCGCCGACGAACACATCGGTGGCACGACCGGTGAGCGTACGGCCGGCAAAACCGGAGTTCTCGGCGCGCGACTCGTAGCCGTCCTCGCCGACCGTCCAGGTGGCGGACGCGTCGAACACAGTCAGGTCGGCAACGGAGCCCGCCTTGACCTGAACCTGGTCGAGGCCCAGGATCTCACGCGGCTTGATGGCCATGAGCTCGACCATGCGGCCCACGCTCATCTTGCCCGTGTTGACCAGCTCGGTGAGTACGAGCGACAGCGAGGTCTCGAGGCCGATCATGCCGAAGGGCGCAAGCTCGAACTCGCGGGCCTTCTCCCACGGGGTGTGGGGAGCGTGGTCGGTGACGATGACGTCGACGGTGCCGTCGATGACGCCCTGACGGATGGCCTCGGCATCCTCCTCGGTACGCAGCGGCGGATTGACCTTGAGCGAGGTGTTGTAGGTCTCGTCCAGGTCGTTCTCGGTCAGGAACATATGGTGCGGGGGGGCCTCGCAGGTGACCTGCACGCCAGCTGCCTTACCGGCACGAACGATCTCCAGGCCATGGGCGGTGGAGATGTGCTGGATGTGCAGCTTGGCACCGGTCAGCTTGGCGATCTCGATATCGCGGGCGATCTGCAGCTCCTCGCCTGCCGCCGGCCAGCCCTCGAGGGCCAGACGGGTCGAGACCTTGCCCTCGTTGATCTGGCCGTGGCCGACCAGGTCCTCGTCCTGGCAGTGGCTCATAAAGACCTTGCCGAACATCTTGCCGTAGTCCATGCAGCGACGGAGCATGCCTGCACCCTGCACGCCGCGACCGTCGTCGGTGAAGGCGACGGCGCCGTGGGCGACCATATCGCCCATCTCGGACATGGCCTCGCCCTTAAGACCGCGGGTCATGGCGCCCGACGGATAGACGCGGCAGTGGCCGACCTCGGCAGCGCGGGACTTGACGAACTCCACGACAGTGCCGTTATCGGTTACGGGATCGGTGTTGGGCATGGCGCACACGCCGGTAAAGCCGCCCTTGGCAGCTGCGCGGGTGCCGCTCTCGATGTCCTCTTTGACCTCGTAGCCGGGCTCGCGAAGGTGGACGTGCATATCCACCAGGCCGGGGACGAGGTACTTGCCGGAAAGGTCGCGGACCTCGGCTCCCTCGACGGTGAGATTCTCGCCGACCTCGGCGATCTTGTCGCCGTCGATCAGGACGTCAACGACACCGTCAAGCTCGACGGACGGGTCGACGACGTGGGCATTCTTAAGAAGCAAGGCCATTATCGGCACCTCCAAGCAGCAGATACAGGATAGCCATACGCACGCAGATACCGGCGTAGACCTGCTCCAGGATGACGGAGCGTTGCGGGTGGTCGGCCATATAGGAGTCGAACTCGACGCCGCGGTTGATGGGGCCCGGGTGGCAAATGATCGCGTCGGGCTTCATGAGCTTCTCACGGTCCTTAGTCAGGCCGAAGAGCTTGTGGTACTCGCGAATGGTCGGGAACGGGGCACCCTCGAGGCGCTCCTGCTGTACACGCAGCATGTAGACGACGTCCAGCTCGGGCAGGACGGAATCGAGGTCGCTCGTCACGTGGTCGCAGCCCAGGACCTCGGGCGACGGCGGCAGCAGCGTGCCGGGGGCGACGGCGTAGGTCTCGCAGCCCATGATCTTAAGGGCGGGGATCAGCGAGCCGCAGACGCGGGAGTGCGCGATATCGCCGACGACGGCGACCTTCAGACCGTGGAAGTCACCCTTGTGCTCCCAGATGGTGTACAGGTCGAGCAGAGCCTGCGTGGGATGGTTGTGCTTGCCGTCGCCGGCGCAGATGACGCTCGCGGGCGAGTTCTGCGTGACGATGTAGGGAGCGCCGGCGTGCTTGTCGCGCACGACGATGCAGTCGATCTTATAAGCGTTGAGGGTCTCGACGGTGTCGACGAGGCTCTCGCCCTTGACCGTGGAGGTCGAGGAGCCACCAAAGTTGAGGCTGTCGGCCGAAAGACGCTTCTCGGCGAGCTCGAAGGAGCTGCGGGTACGCGTCGAAGGCTCGTTGAACATGTTGACGATGGTCTTGCCCTTGAGCGTGGGGACCTTCTTGATAGCACGCTCGTTGACCTCGGAGAACGCCTTGGCGGTCTCGAGGATGAGCTTGATGTCCTCTTCGGAGTACTCGGTAATGTCGATCAGGTGCTTATGGTTGAACGCCACGGTACTACTCACCTCCCAGCGGCGCGGAGCCCACGTGGGAACCCGGCGCGACGTCGTTGATTTCGACAGCGGTGCGGCCGTCGACTTCCTTCATATATAGGTGCACGTTCTCCTCGTGCGACGAGGGAACGTTCTTGCCGACAAAGTCCGGCGAGATGGGGAGCTCGCGGTGGCCGCGGTCGACCAGAACGGCGAGCTGGATGCGGCTTGCGCGGCCGAAGCAGGAGACCGCCTCGATCGCGGCGCGAACGAGGACTGCCAGCTCAATGCGGCTCGGACGGCCCAGGTCCATGACGGCGTCTAGAGCGGCGCGGATGGTACGACCCGTGTACAGGATGTCGTCCACCAGCACGACGCGCTTGCCGTCGACGCTGAAGGGAATGTTCGTAGCGTGGATCGCGGGAGCGAAATTGGTCGCATAGTCATCGCGATAGAAGCTGATGTCCAGGCTGCCGAGCGGAACGTCGACGCCCTCGATCTCCTTGATCTCCTCGGCGAGCTTCTTTGCCAGAAGGTCGCCGCGCGTGACGATGCCGACCAGAGCGAGGTCTTCACAGCCCTCGTTGCGCTCGAGAATCTCGTGCGCGATGCGGGTCATCGCTCGGTTGACGGCGGTCTCGTCCATGATGACCGCCTTGGGGGAAGTCGTGCCCATCGATCTCCTTCCTCACATGTCTTGACTGCTGACACAGTCAAAAAAATAGATGCCCGACCGCTCAAAGCGGACCAGACACCCACAGGAAGGGCTGCTCTTTGGCAGCTATGTAATTCCATGTGGGCATCTCGTACCCCTTTAATGGTCAAGGAATAGTGTAGCCAACCTCGAGCTTAATTGCGAGCATTAATACAGAGCAATCCGTAAACGGAGCCCAATGCTCAATAAACCTATATATATTTGTGGGACGAGCTTGAAAACGCACGCACGAGCTGGCATAATCCCCTCTGCTGCACGCAAATCGGATCTACGTCCAGGGCCGTGGCGTGAGCACTATCGCCAAAAGAGGAATATCTCTGTGTAGATTGCGCACAGAGACATGCTTCTGTGCTATAGTTCAGGCTTGTTTGTTAACGCGACATGTTCGTTTGTCGCCCAAGGAGGGTCAGTTATGTCCAAAGTTTGCGAAGTTTGCGGTAAGCACCCCGTTGCCGGTCGCTCCATCAGCCACTCTCACCGCGTCACCAACCGTAAGTTCCGCCCCAACATCCAGCGCGTCTACGTCGTCGTCGATGGTCACCGTCGCAAGATGAACGTTTGCTCCACCTGCCTCAAGTCCGGCAAGGTTGCGCGCTCCTAAATAAGGTCTTACCAACAAGTACCTCGGACTCTCCGGGTCAAAGACCTCGCGTTCACATAGAACTTACCAAAGGCGCCCTCCCATGTGGAGGGCGCCTTTTTGCACTCATTGGGCACTCATTGGGGACAGACTTACATGAGTGCTTTCACACATTGGGGACAGACTTACATGAGTGATTTCACGCATTTGAGACAGACATGACGCGTGCCGACAGCGGTTCGCCCACCGCCTCACGCTGCCTCGTTCCACCCTGTGGTGGCCTTGGTCACGCTTGTAGCGCCGATACCGGTGATACGGGCAATTTGCTTGACCGTGAGATGCGCCCGCCTGAGCCTCAGCAGACAGGCATCGCGATCGGGGCGTGGCAGGGCCTTGAGCATCGCAAGATCTATGCTCGGAAGCACTTCGCGCGCAATGGAAAGGACCTCCTCATCGGGGATCCGCCGGCGCGGAAGAATCTCCACTGACCAGATGTGCCCGGCAACTTCCTCGAGATGCTCGCAATAGCAACGGGAGCCTCCGACAATATCGAGCATAGGGGCCGCATCACAGATGTCAAAGGGATCATAGCCCAGCTCATATGCCTTGTAGCTTGACCAGCGGTACGCCTCGAGTGAGTCGAGCGCACCTTTCACGGGATTGAGATGGATATAGTCGAGCAGTTGCACCGCCTGCGTGTCCGACTCAACCGCGACCCGCGAATAGCGATTGTCAAACAGATGCCCCGTTCTTCCCGTTTTACCATTGAAATACTTAGCATATGCCGTCAGCGCACACTGCATTGCCTTTGAAAGATTGTCAAGTGGATCATCAACCATCAAATGGAAGTGATTGTCCATAAGGCACCAAGCCAAAACCGCCACTTCATGGCGCGCAAACCTGTCCGAGATATCCGATAAGAAACGATATCGGTCGGAGTCATCTTCAAAAATAATCTGTTTAGAGTTACCACGGTCAAAGACGTGGTAATAGCCGGTGAGCGAAACGGCGCGGGCGCATCGGGGCATAATCTCTCCTTTCAAAGCTGTACAGGCAACACCTAAAAGGAGAGAAGCAACGCGAAATGCTGAGCCTGTAACCTATTTATATACAAATAAGCGGCAAGAACGGGCCCAGAACGGCAAAATGGCAAATCGATGTCTGTCCCCAATGAGTGAAAGCACTCATGTAAGTATGTCCCCAATGAGCTAGGCGATGTCCTGGCAGATTATTTTAGTTGAATCGCTTCATTTAGTTGAAGCGTTTTAGTGTGCCTTTTACGGGAATCTTACCGTTCGCCGAATAATTTCTTGCTATCATGCAAGGCGTAGGGTAAATCTCCGATCGCAAGGAGACACAAATGGTGAAAAAGTCACCGGAAAACACTACTCCCGCCATCGTGGACAACGTGGAGGCGCTTGAGGCCAAACTCAAATCTATGCGTGAGGCCCAGGCTAAATTCGCTGAGTACACTCAGGAGCAGGTAGACAAGATCTTCTACGAGGCTGCTATGGCCGCCAACAAGGCTCGTATCCCGTTGGCGAAGATGGCCATCGAGGAGACCGGCCGCGGCGTTCTTGAGGACAAGGTCATCAAGAACCACTACGCCGCAGAGTACATCTACAACGCTTACAAGAACACCAAGACCTGTGGCGTTCTGGAGCGCGACGAGGCTTACGGCATCACCAAGATCGCCGAGCCTATCGGCATCGTGGGCGCCGTCATCCCGACGACCAACCCCACCTCCACCGCGATCTTCAAGACGCTGATCTGCCTGAAGACCCGCAACGCCATCATCATCTCCCCGCACCCGGCAGCCGCCAAGTGCACCATCGCCGCCGCCAAGCTCGTGCTTGACGCCGCCGTCAAGGCCGGCGCCCCCGAGGGCATCATCGGCTGGGTCGATGTCCCCTCCATCGAGCTGACCAACATGGTCATGCGCGACGTCGACATCATCCTCGCCACCGGTGGCCCGGGCATGGTCAAGGCTGCTTACTCCTCCGGTAAGCCCGCACTCGGCGTCGGCGCCGGCAACACCCCGGTCATCATAGACGATACCGCGGACATCAAGCTCGCCGTCAACTCCATCATCCACTCCAAGACGTTCGACAACGGCATGATC
>CAJMOL010000105.1 GCA_905215095.1 uncultured bacterium
GCGAAGAGCGTTGCTGCCTAGGCTAGCCCCTTGTCACACAAACTACCGAAGCCTCGATTTTGTTCTGCGTCTTCTCGCTAAGCTTTTCTCGTTTGTCGTTGAGGTAATACGAGACGCTTGCCGTCGAGGTTCCCGCCTCTCGAGCGACGTCTGCGATCGTAACGCGCTGTTTTGCCACAGCGACTCCTTCCGACAGATGAGCATTTTCCAACATGATGACTTTGAGTCTTGGTGAAGGATACGCTTCGGTGAGCGGCTTTTTCCTTTCATATGAGTATGCAACAAATGCGGCATACGGGTGGGGTCGAAATTTGTGACCGGCATGCGCATCTGCCGTCTACCGAGAAAATCAAATACTTCTTGACTTTTGAAATCGAGGGCAAAATCGCAGGATTCATTTTTGGTTAAACGCATAACTAAATCGCATAACCAACGCTCTGACCTGCGCGTTTACCGAAATAAGCTGGCATTAAGAAAACGAGCACCTATATTGTTCTTGTCGAAAAGACAGCAAGTCCAAACGGCAGGGGATGCTCCGGAGGCCTCCGCAAACGGTGTCTTGCGCACGCAACTCTATGAAAAGAGGGAAGCAATGAAGATCGTAGGCGTTGCCGCCTGTACTGTGGGTATCGCCCACACGTATATGGCCCAGAAGGCGATTCAGGATGAATGCGCCGCCCGTGGCATCGAGTGCAAAGTCGAGGCTCAGGGTGGCCTGGGTATCGAGAACGAGCTGACGCAGGAAGACGTGGATTCTGCCGACCTGGTGCTCGAGTCCGTCGACGTGGGCGTCGAGAACGAGGATCGTTTTGAGCAGAAGATGGCCGAGGGAAAGTTCCTGAAGGTCGGCACCTCGGATGTAATCGCCGATCCGGTGAAGATCATCGACCAGGCCGTTGAGATTATCAAGGCGACGGGCGGCGCCGTTGACGCGCCCAAGGCCGAGGCCAAGGCAGAGAAGAAGGCCGTCTCCGCTGCCCCGCAGGCCCCGACACCGGCGTCCAAGCAGTCTATCTTTGCCGATCCTGGTAAGACGCTGCTCAATGCATTCAATACCGGCGTTTCCTATTTTATCCCCATCGTCGTTATCGGCGGCGTGTTCCTCGCCTTCTCGCTGGCATCCGGTACCGCCGGCGCCAACGGCATGGAGGTTACGAACCCGCTGATGGTGAGTCTTAACACCATTGGCATGGCCGGCATCTCCATGATGATCCCGGTGCTTGCGGCATACATCTCCTACTCGATGGCCGGCAAGCCCGCGCTCGCCCCCGGTTTTGTCCTGGGCTACCTGGTCAACAATGCGGTCGTTACCCCTAACGGCAACAGCGTTTCGACCGGCTTCTTGGGCGCCATGATCATGGCAGTTATCTGCGGCTACTTTGTCCGCTGGATGAAGACCTGGAAGGTCAACAACACCATCCAGACCATCATGCCCATCCTGATCATCCCGATTCTGACCTCGCTTGTCCTGGGCATGGCCTATATCTACATCCTGGCCACGCCGCTTGGCTTTGTGATGGACTGGCTTACCGGCGTGCTCGGTAGCCTGCAGGGCGGCTCCGCAGTTGTCCTGGGTCTGGTCATTGGCGTTATGACCGCCTTCGATATGGGTGGCCCCATCAACAAGACCGCCTCGACCTTCACCATGGCCATCATGGCCTCCGGTATCTACGGTCCTAACGGTATGTTCCGCGTCGCCGTCGCCGTTCCCCCGATCGCCTGTGGCCTCGCTGCGCTCATCGCCAAGAACAAGTTCGATGACGCCGACCGTCAGATGGGCATCTCCGCGCTGTTCATGGGCTGCATTGGTATTACCGAGGGCGCTATCCCCTTTGCGGTCAAGGACCTCGGTCACACCCTTCCCGGCATTTGCATCGGCTCTGCCGTGGGTGCGGCGCTTGCCGCCTTCCAGGGTATCGACTGCTACGTCCCGCACGGTGGCTTTATCGTCGCCCTTGCCACCAACAACGTCGCGCTGTTCTGCCTGGACATCGTGATTGGCGCCGTGGTCGCCGCTGCAATCCTGATTGCCATGAAGCCCACGCTCGACAAGCAGGCCAAGTAAACCTTTAAGGACTCCGGTTGTGCGGAGGGATGGATTTGACTCCGCACAGCCGCCCCTACACAACAAAATCCATCCGTACTGATAGGGCCCACATCTGGGTCCCAGGGAACTTTTGTCAAAAATCCTCTGGAGAAGGAGAACAAAATGTCCAACCTCACCATCCGTCAGGCCGTTCAGGGCATGCTCAAGCTGCAGGATAGCGGCGATCACGCAACCATGGTCGGCATTGGCCCCATGAGCCCCAACCTGATTCAGGCCGTGTTCGAGCTTGCCAAGGACGAGGATTTCCCGCCCATGTTTATCGCCAGCCGCAACCAGGTCGATATGGACGAGATGGGCGCCGGCTACGTCAACGGTTGGGACCAGACGCGCTTTGCCGCCGACATCAAGAAGGTCGCCGACGAGGTGGGTTACACCGGTCCGTACTACCTGTGCCGCGATCACGGCGGTCCGTGGCAGCGCGACGAGGAGCGTAACGCCCACCTGCCCGAGGACGAGGCCATGGAGCTCGCCCGCAAGTCCTTCGTCGCCGACATGGAGGCAGGCTTTGACCTGCTGATGGTCGACCCCACCAAGGACCCCTATCAGATCGGCAAGGTTATTCCGCTCGACGTGGTGCTTCGCCGCACGATCGATCTTATCGACTACCTTGAGCAGTACCGTCGCGAGCATAACCTGCCCGAGGTTGCCTATGAGGTCGGTACCGAGGAGACCAATGGCGGCTTGACCTCTACCGATAAGTACGAGGAGTTCATTTCTCAGCTGCAGCCCGAGCTCGAGAAGCGCGGCTGCCCCATGCCCACCTTTATCGTCGGCCAGACCGGTACGCTCACCCGTTGGACCGAGCAGGTCGGTCATTACAACTTCAAGAATGCCCGCGAGCTCGCCGACATGGCTAAGCGCTACGGCGTGGGCCTGAAGGAGCACAACGCCGACTATCTGGATGACGCGACGCTGCTCGAGCACATCCCGGCTCACGTGACGGCCTCCAATGTCGCCCCTCAGTACGGCACCGAGGAGACCCGCGCTTACCTCAAGCTCTGCGCTACCGAGCAGATTCTGGTCGACAACGGCCTGTGCGATGATCCCTCCGACCTGTATCACACGCTGCTGGTCAAGGCTATCAAGACCGAGCGTTGGCGCAAGTGGATGACCGGCGACGATGTCAACCTGCAGGTTGACGACATTCTGGCCGACGACGAGCTCAGCCTGAAGATTCTGGATGTCTCCGGCCACTACGCGTTCAACGATCCCGAGGTCAAGGAGCAGGTCGAGAAGCTCTATCGCAACCTCGCTGCCCAGGACATCGACGGCAAGCGCTTTGTGATCGAGCACATCAAGCGCCCGATCAAGCAGTACGTCGTCGGTCTTAACCTCAAGGGCGTCACGACCCGCATCGAGAAGGCCCTCGAGGACTAGGTAGTTCCGGCGTTTTGACAAACGCCGGACCGGTCGACGCTGCGCGGGCATCTGCCGGGCTATTATGTTCCGGCGTTCTGACGAACGCCGGACCGCTCGACGCTGCGCACGCATCTGCCGGGCGATCTGCCGCTCAAACCGTCGCTTGCGTACCAAAGTACGCGGCGCTCCTCTTTCGCCGCAATCTTGGGCACTGTGGAAACGCGGTGGCTTTGACTTTGGAATTTCCTGAAAGGAGTTTTTCGTGGCAACTATCGAAGAGCTTGAGTCCCTGCGTTGGGACCTTCGCCGCGATTGCGTCGATATCATCATGGCTGGCGCCGGCGGCCACATCGGCGGCGACATGTCGGTCATCGACGCCCTCATGACCCTCTACGCCAACCACCTCAACATTTCGCCCGAGACCGTCGACGATCCCAACCGCGACCGCTTCGTGCTCTCCAAGGGCCACGCCATGGAAGCCTACTACGCGGTGCTCTGCCACGAGGGCTATCTGGACCTCGACGACGTTAAGGCCCGCTTCTCCAAGTTCGGCAGCCCCTACATCGGCCACCCCAACAACAAACTCAAGGGCATCGAGATGAACTCGGGCTCGCTGGGTCACGGCCTGCCCGTGGCCGTGGGCATGGCGCTCGCCGGCAAGATGGACGGTCGCGACTACCGCGTCTACACCATCATGGGCGACGGCGAGCTTGCCGAGGGCTCGGTCTGGGAGGGCGCCATGAGCGGTGGCAACTACCAGCTCGATAACCTGTGCGCGCTCGTGGACCGCAACCGCCTGCAGATCAGCGGCAGCACTGAGGACGTCATGAAGCAGGACTCGCAGGAGGAGCGCTGGGCCGCCTTCGGCTGGAACGTGCTCTCCATTCCGGGCAACGACGTTCGAGCCATCGACGCCGCGCTGACGCTTGCGGCAGAGACCAGCGGAAAGCCCACGGTCATCATCCTCAACACGGTGAAGGGCTATGGCTCGCCCGTCATGGAGGACAAGGCCGGCTGGCACCACCATCTGCCCAACGACGAGGAATACGCCCAGATCATCGCCGATTTCGCTGCCCACAAGGAGGCCATCAATGGCTAACAAGATCGCCAACCGCAAGGTTATCTGCGACACGCTGCTCGAGGCCGCCGCAACCGACAAGGACATCGTCGTCCTGTGCTCCGACTCCCGTGGCTCCGCGTCGCTCACGCCGTTCTTCGATCAGTATCCCCAGCAGTCCGTTGAGGTCGGCATTGCCGAGCAGGATCTGGTGAGCATCGCCGCCGGCATGGCTTCGTGCGGCAAGAAGGCCTGGGCCGCCTCGCCGGCATCCTTTGTGACCACGCGTTCGTATGAGCAATGCAAGGTCGACGTTTCGTACTCCAATACCAACGTCAAGCTCATCGGCATCTCGGGCGGCGTGTCCTACGGCGCTCTGGGTATGAGCCACCACTCCGCGCAGGACATCGCCGCCATGAGCGCGATCCCCAACATGCGCGTGTATCTGCCGAGCGACCGCTTCCAGACCGCCGAGCTCGTGCGCGCCCTGGTCGCCGACAACAAGCCCGCCTACATCCGCGTGGGCCGCAACCCGGTCGAGGACGTGTACGCCGAGGATGAGTGCCCGTTCCAGATGGATCACGCCACCTGGGTGCGCCGCGGTACCGATGTGACGATCGTCGCCACCGGCGAAATGGTTCGCCACGCCGTGGACGCCGCCGACCTGCTGGCCGAGCAGGGCATCTCTGCCACCGTGCTCGACATGTACTGCGTCAAGCCGCTCGACGCCGAGACCGTGATCGAGGCCGCCGGCGCCACGCGTGCTGTTGTGACCGTCGAGGAGCATAGCCCCTTTGGCGGCCTGGGTTCCATGGTCGCGCAGGTGGTGGGCGAGCATTGCCCGCGTCCGGTCAAGTGCCTGAGCCTTCCCGACGCGCCGGTCATCACCGGCACGAGCCCCGAGGTCTTCGCGCACTACGGCCTGACGGGTGAAGGCATCGCTGAGACCGTTGCCGAGTTCCTCGGCAACTAGTAGACACAGACGCTGCGCGGCCGCCAAGCACCGCACCTTGCCGTTCAAACCGTCGCTTGCGTACACAAAGTACGCGGCGCTCCTCTTTCACGGCAATCTGCGGCACTTGGCGGTCGCTCGCTCCTTGTCCGCCAGGCTGTCTTTGATTTGGCGGAAGGAATGGGAGAGTACATGAGCAAATACATCATCGGAATCGATCAGTCCACGCAGGGCACCAAGGCGCTGCTGGTGGACGAGGGCGGCCATCTGATTCATCGTGCCGACCGCGCACACCGCCAGATCGTCAACGAGGCCGGCTGGGTGAGCCATGATCCGGCTGAGATTGCCGCCAACGTCCTGGCCGTGGCGCGTGCTGTGGTGGAGGAGACCGGGGTTAACCCGGCCGACGTCGCCGGCATCGGCATTTCCAACCAGCGCGAGACCACCGTCGTCTGGAACCGCAGGACCGGCGCGCCCGTGTACAACGCCATCGTCTGGCAGGACCGGCGTACTGCGGGCTTCTGTGACAGCCTGCGCGAACAGGGG
>CAJMOL010000106.1 GCA_905215095.1 uncultured bacterium
GCGCAGAAAATGGCGGAGCTGGGCTTTTTCGCGATTGCCTTCGACCCGTCCTATACCGGCGAGAGCGACGGTGCACCCCGCTATGTGGCATCGCCGGACATCAACACCGAGGATTTCTGCGCAGCGGTGGATTTCCTCTCTGTGCAGAATAGCGTTGACCTGGAGCGCATCGGTATCATCGGCATCTGCGGTTGGGGCGGCATGGCAATCAATGCCGCAGCCATCGACACCCGCATCAAGGCCACCGCGGCTATGACCATGTACGATATGACCCGCGTGACCGCAAACGGCTACTTTGACGCCGAGGATTCCGAGCAGGCGCGCTTTGAAAAGCGGAAAGCGCTGAACGCGCAGCGCACCGAGGACTATAAAAATGACAGCTACGCGCTGGCGGGCGGCGTGGTCGATCAGCTGCCCGATGACGCGCCGTAGTTTGTGGCGGACTATTACGACTACTACAAGACTCCGCGAGGCTACCATCCCCGCAGCCTGGGCTCCAAAGGCGGCTGGAATGTGACGTCCTCGCTGTCGTTTTTGAATATGCCGATTTTGCAATATAGCAGCGAAATCCGCTCTGCTGTGTTGCTGGTGCATGGCGAGAAGGCGCACTCCCGCTATTTCAGCGAAACCGCATACGGCAAGCTGACTGGGGACAACAAGGAATTGCTCATTATCCCTGGTGCCAGCCACACCGACCTTTACGATCAGATGGACGTCATTCCGTTTGGAAAGCTGAAAGCGTTCTTTGAGGAGTATTTGAAATAAGGCGTGCCTTGATTCAATGCCAAGTCTCCAGCAACGATTCTTCTAAAGAGTGGGAGTAGCTGAAACGAGGCGATTGAATAGCTCCATCCGTTTTGGTTAAAACAAAAAATATGCCGCGCGCCTGCGGCATGAAGGAGGGAGATTCTTATGAATATCGTTGTGTTGAGCGGTAGCCCGCGCAAGGGCGCCAATACCGACACCATGGTCGAGGCGTTTGCCGAGACCGCGCGCGAGGCCGGCCATACGGTCGAGGTCATCCGCGTTGCCGGCAAGAAAATCGCTGGTTGCCTGGGGTGTCAGTATTGCTTCGCCCACGAGGGCACTTGCGTGCAGAAGGATGACATGGCCAACGTGATTGAGTCGCTGAAAGACGCAGATATGGTCGTCTTCGCCTCGCCTATCTACTGGTTCGATATCACCGCGCAGGAGAAGGCCGCCATCGATCGCCTGTACGCCTTCGGTGCTACGGGCTTTCCGTTCACCAAGACGGCCCTTTTGCTCGATAGCCACAGCGAGGGCGTCTATGATGCGGCGATCGCTATGTACAAGTCGACCTGCGCGTACTGCAAGTGGGAGGACCTGGGCATTGTCACCATCAGCGGTATGACCGAGCGCGACAGCATGGCATCCTCGCCCAAGTTGGAAGAGGTGCGAGAGCTCGCTCGCAAGCTCGCCTAAGGACAAGAAGAACGCATGGCAATCAGCGTTATTGGAAGTACTTGCCGTCCTTGCCGGGTGAATCGTTGATTGCCATGCACCGTTGCCCTTGTGGACAATCTCCGCGTGCTAGGAGACTTTCTCGCTCAGGAACTCCCTGAACGCGGGGATGTCAAAGCCAACGAGGCCACGTCCACGTTCCCCGATGACGCCGTCCTCGAGGAGACGGCGTTTATATTGGCTTGCATAGTTGCTGGCAACGCCCATGCGTTTGGCTATCTCCGAGACCCTGCTGGGGCCAGAATCGGGCAGCATCGCGAGCAAAAACTCAATGTCTTTATCGGAAAGCTCCCGATAGGTCGTTTCGAGAATTCGATCGCGCAGCTCCATACGGGCAAGCAGAGAACCCTGCTGGACATCAGGTGCGCTGATTTTGGGCGAGTTCTCCGAAACATCCCATGTGCGATATCCGACGAGCTGCATCATGTAGGGGAATCCGTCGACGGCCTTCACGGCATCCTCGAGCGCTTCTGGCGTGATTGAGCGGCCTCCGGCCTCAACGGTTTTGCGGAATGCGTTTGCAATTTCAACGTCAGTGATTCGTCCCAACTGATGATATTGGGAACGCCTGAGGAACGAGACGGAATCGTTACGCAGCAACGCCGATACTTTGTAGGGCAGTCCTGCCATGAGTAGGGCAACTTTTTTACCTTCGCGTACAAAGTGCTGGTAAACAGAGGCAAATTGAAGCATTTCTTCGAGATCGACGGTGACTTCATCGATGGTGATGAGAAGTCCGATGTCATGTTTTTCGAGTTGCTTAAAGATGCCATTCATGCGCGTGCGCCAGTTGCCCTGAGCCTCTTGAGCATATGTCCAATCGATGCCCACTGGGCCAATTTGAACACCGTTTATGCGCGTGTGAGGCTGTGAGAGGTAGCTATCTGCGGCTTCTTTGGTTCGCTCGATAATATCTTCGAGCATGCCTGGCATGGCGGAGACATTTGCTGCGATCCAGTCGTGTTCAAGCGCCGTTTCTGAAAGGAGCGAGAGAAGCGCCGTCTTGCCCGTTCCCCTTGCGCCAGTAAAAATGGTCGACAGGTTGGGATCTCCCGGGCCGTTGATAAAGCCACGGTTGATGTCACGCAGAATATGCTCGCGACCCGCTAGAAAGGGAGGGACGCTTCCGAACGTCGGGGTAAAGGGGTTCTTGCTGTACTCCATGGTAGCTCCTTTGCAAGTTTTGCTAATTTTTGCAACTTTTGCTAACTTTTGCAAGTTTTGCTAACGACTGACCAATGGGCATCGAAGCAGTGACGCTGACATTTTTTACGCAGAAAAATAAGCAGAAATCAATTTATCTGCGTTAAAAAATAGTTGAGAAGAAAAACGACGAGTCCCGGGCGCAATGCCGTTGCGTTCCGGGCCTCGTCGCTTTGCGAAGTATCTAACGATCTCGTTGCCGTGGTACCTAGTCAAACAAGCTCGGCATGTCGTTTTCCTTCATGAGGGCACCGGCAGAGGGAAGGCTCTGCGCGGTGAACTTTTCGGCCGAGACGCCGGCGCCAAGAATCTCCTCGGTCGTGCCGACCGTGGTGACCGAGCGGCCCTTCTTGGCCGTAAGGGCCTGGACGCCCTGCGTGTTGGTGGTCGTCTTGGTCTTGAGCAACGACGTGTTGAAGTTCATCAGGCGGTAGTCGCTCGAGACCAGCGCGATGTCGCGATCTTCCTTGAGCACCTGGGCATACAGCAGCTTGCTGCCACCGTAGATAGCGTTCTTGAGACGTTTGCGGTTGGTCTTGGTAACGTATCCGGAAAGTGCGACGCGCACCACGCGGCCGTTCTCAAAGACAAACAGCACGTCGGCCTTGTAGTCATCGGGGTCGATGACCCAGATGACGCTCTCGTCGGGTTCCATCTCAAGATCGGTCGGCAGGTACGAGCCCAGCTGGGCCGACTTGGTGTCCTCAAACGCCGCAACC
Source organism: uncultured bacterium (assembly GCA_905215095.1). GTDB lineage: Bacteria > Actinomycetota > Coriobacteriia > Coriobacteriales > Coriobacteriaceae > Collinsella. The sequence continues at coordinate 3,405 of CAJMOL010000106.1, forward strand.
TTGCACTTGTACACCTGGCTCTTGTTGGTAAACACGAGCAGCTCGTGGGTGTTGGAGGACGGGAACTCGATAAAGGGTTTGTCGCCGTCCTTGTACTTGAGCGTGGTCGCCTTCTTGAGTACGCGGTCCGTCATCTTCTTAAGGTAGCCATCGCGCGAGAGCATGATGGTAACCGGATATTCCTCGACCTCGGGCTCCAGGCTCACCTCGATAACCTCATGGGGCTCAATCCTGCCCGTGCGGCGCGGCATCACGTACTTCTTGTTGACTGCGGCCAGCTCGTCGCTGATGACCTTCTTGATGTTCTCCTCGCTGGAGAGGATTTCCTCAAGCTCGGCAATCTCGCCCTCAAGCTTGGCAATGTCCTTGGTGCGGTTGAGGATGTATTCCTCGTTGATGTTGCGGAGCTTAAGCTCGGCAACAAACTCGGCCTGGGTCTCGTCGATGTCGAAACCCTTCATAAGGTTGGGCACGACCTCGGCTTCGAGCTTGGTGCCGCGGATGATGGCGATGGCCTTGTCGATGTCGAGCAAGATCGCCTCGAGGCCGTGCAGCAGGTGCAGGCGCTCGGACTTTTTGCCCAGGTCAAAGTTAATGCGGCGGCGCGTGGACTCAATACGCCACTTGACCCACTCGTGCAGGATCTGGCGCACGCCCATAACGCGAGGGTAACCATCGACCAGCACGTTGAAGTTGCACGAGAACGAATCCTGCAGCGTGGTCGAGCGATAGAGCTTGGCCATGAGCTTGTCGGGGTCGACACCGCGCTTAAGGTCGATGGCGATGCGCAGGCCCGAGAGGTCGGTCTCGTCGCGGATGTCAGCGATCTCTTTGACCTTGCCCTCCTTGGAGAGCTTGACGATGCGCTCGATGATGACATCGGTCTTGGTGGTGTAGGGGATCTCGTAGACCTCGATGATGCGCTCTTCGGGAATCCAACGCCAACGGGAGCGGATCTGGAAGCTGCCAAGGCCGGTCTCGATAATCTTTTCCATCTCCTCGCGGCGGTAGATAATTTCACCGCCGGTCGAGAAGTCTGGCATGGGCATGTACTCGAGCAGATCGCAGTCGGGGTCCTTGAGGTAGTGCATCGTGGCGGTGCAGACCTCGTTGAGGTTGAAACCACAGATGTCAGACGCCATGGCGACGCCGATGCCCTTGTTGGCCGAGACGAGGATGTTGGGGAAGGTGGTGGGCAACAGACGCGGCTCCTTCATGGCGCCGTCGTAGCTGTCGACGAAGTCGACCGGGTCCTTGTCGATGTCCTTAAAGATCTCGGCGCTGATGGGGGAGAGCTTGGCCTCGGTGTAACGCGAAGCGGCGTAGCTCAAGTCGCCCGAATAATACTTGCCAAAGTTGCCCTTCGACTCCACAAAGGGGGCGAGCAGCGCTTCGTTGCCGGTGGCTAGACGCACCATCGTCTCGTAGATCGCGGCGTCGCCGTGCGGGTTGAGCTTCATGGTCTGACCCACGATGTTGGCGCTCTTCTGGCGCTCGCCCTTGAGCAGACCCATCTTGTACATGGTGTAGAGCAGCTTGCGGTGTGAGGGCTTAAAGCCGTCAATCTCGGGGAATGCACGCGAGACGTTGACGCTCATAGCGTAGGGCATGTAGTTGACCTCGAGCGTCTGCGTGATTGGCTGATCGGTGACCTCGGAGTGCAGGCCGATGACGTTCTCGGCGTTGACCTGCTTTTTCTTTGGCTGGTTCTTCGTCTTCTTCTTTGCCACGATTTCCTCTTGAACTTCTTATGGGCCGTCGTTATCGATTTGCTGCTATTGCAGGTCTAGCTGGTCCAGATATTCCTTGCCGTGCTCGGAGATATGGCGCTTGCGGCCTGCCTCGTCGTTGCCCAGCAACAGGTTGAACATGGTCTCCATCTTGGTGACGTCCTCGGGCTCCACCTTGATCAGGCGACGCGTCTCGGGGTTCATGGTGGTGAGCCACATCATGTCCGGATCGTTCTCACCAAGACCCTTGGAGCGGTTGATGGAGCACTTCTGGTCGCCAATCTCCTTGAGGATGCCGTTCTTCTCGAGCTCGGTGTAGGCAAAGTAGGTCTTCTCTTTGCAGTTGATCTCGTAGAGCGGCGACTCGGCGATGTAGACAAAGCCCTCGTCGATAAGCATTGCTTGTCTGCGGGGGCTTTGCTTTTGCTTTCTTGACCATCTCGAATGGAAAGAGCTATTGAATTAGTTGATGAAGCGCCAAAATGCAACCATACCCTTTATATAAAGCAAAAAGAGTTGCATGGATTTTGAGAAGACGCAACTGAAAACAACCCAAAGGAACAAAATTAATAGAAGGGGTTGCAATTGTTGTGTGATTTATGTGAAAAAAGGTGGATAATGAGATAAAAATGCAACTATCTAGGCAAAATCGACCAAAAAGAGTTGTTCTGAACGAGTTAGACTAAAAATCTACCAAAAGTTAGTGCACAATTATCAGTGGCAAAAATAAAGGGGAAGAAGATACGGGTTTGTGCCAAATGTTCGTAGTCAGTTTTTGTATTCCAGTAATTTCGTAGAAAACTTTGTGACTCGTGGGTACAAACACGTGGGTATGAGGCTTGCGTATTTTGC